>JBPCUI010000178.1:0-32435 GCA_051011235.1 Flavobacteriaceae bacterium | reverse complement strand
TAAACACTTACCTCAAAACTTTTATCAGCGTGTTTGTTATACTCATGCTGATTTTTGTTTTACAAACCATTTGGTTATTTATTAAAGAGCTGGCTGGAAAAGATCTAGATTTAGTAATAGTCTTTAAATTTTTGCTTTATTACTCTCCTAAATTAATTCCATTAGTCTTGCCGCTTACGATACTGCTTGCATCGATTATGGTCTTTGGTAATTTTGCCGAGAATTATGAGTTTGCTGCCATGAAGGCTTCAGGGATCTCACTTCAACGCTCCATGCTCAGCCTTATAATTTTTGTCATCATGTTAGGAGGGGTGGCTTTTTTCTTTGCAAACAGTGTCATTCCCGCTTCACAGCAAAAGATCTATAACCTGAAACGAAATATTGCTAAACTAAAACCCGCGGCCATTATCCAGGAAGGAGTCTTTAGTGATATTGAAGGAAGAAGTATTAAAGTGGAAAACAAACACGGGCCCAACGATCGATTATTGGAAAATGTCATTATCCACGAAAAATCGAATCAACAGAAAAATTCGACGGTAATTAAGGCTAACAGGGGCGAATTTATCAGTAGCGAAGAGTCTGAAGTAATCCAATTAATACTGGAAGACGGTTATTATTACGAAGATATTGAGGCTAAGTCGAGTGAAGATAAAAGACTGCATCCGTTTACGAGGGCAAATTTTGAGAGTTATACTATTAATATAGAACTACCGGAGCAGCAAGATCTGGAAGAGGATCGGAATGTAACTACAGACAAGATGAAGAATGTCTACCGGCTGAACAAGGACATCGATTCATTGAAGAAAAACAACATTAAGGTTATTACAGCTTTTTCCAAAAATATTTCTACCCGTATGGGAGCTTTTACACCCCTCTTGGAAACAGACACATTAGCGCCGACAAATTCACGGCCAGTAGCCAAAATACCCGATGAATACATAACTGAGAAGGAGATTACAGAAGCCGAATCAATAACTACAACCGAAGATCTGATTGGTCTGTATAAGCAATACGAAAAAGATCAACTAATCGCTACTGCCAAAAGCTCCGTCACCAATATCCTCAATTCTGTCACCAACAAAAAAGAAGAACTCGATAAACGGTATCGGATCTATAATATGCATATCCTTTCACTACACAAGAAATACGCCTTGGGACTGTCTTGTATCATTTTGTTTTTTGTAGGGGCTCCCTTAGGCGCTATTATTCGAAAGGGTGGACTGGGTCTGCCTATGGTTATAGCCATAGCACTCTTTTTAACCTACTATTTTATTGGAGTTTTTGCAGGCAACTATGCTAAAGAAGGGAATATTCATCCTATCCTCGGCGCATGGGTTTCTACCCTAATAATGTTACCTTTGAGTATTTATTTGACCAAAAGAGCTACTGCAGACAGGGGACTGATGGATTTTGGTCATGTACTGGATCGTTTTAAAAATTATTTTAGAAGGGATAAAAAGGAAGAATGATTACAACAAGACTAGATAAAATTCAGTTAAACACCGTTGAGGAGGCCATTGCCGATATCAGGCAGGGTAAAATAATTATAGTTGTCGATGACGAAAACAGGGAGAACGAAGGTGATTTTATTGCCGCGGCAGAAATGGTGACCCCTGAGTTAATTAATTTCATGACCAAGAATGGTCGTGGTCTGATTTGTGTTCCGCTTACAGATGAGCGTTGTGAGGAACTAAATCTGAATATGATGGTGGAAAATAACACGGTTATGCACCATACGCAGTTTACGGTCTCAGTCGATTTGATCGGTGAGGGTTGTACCACCGGAATTTCCGTGCAAGACAGGGCAAAAACTGTGAAAGCTCTGGTGAATCGGAATACCAAACCACATCAATTGGGACGTCCCGGCCATGTATTTCCATTACGTGCCAAAAATGGCGGTGTGCTTAGGCGTACAGGACATACCGAAGCAGCGGTTGATTTCGCCAGGCTTGCCGGTTTTGAAGCTGCGGGATTGCTGGTAGAAATTCTCAATGAAGACGGTACAATGGCTCGCTTACCCGAACTCGTGGAAGTAGCCAAAAAATTCGATCTCAAACTCGTCTCAATCGAAGATCTGGTAGCCTACCGCATGCGCCATGACAGCCTGATTGATAAAAAAGAGTGTTTTGATGTTGAAACAAGGTTTGGTCGTTTTACTTTGCATGCATATCAGCAAACCACTAACGAACAGGTTCATCTGGCCCTGACCAAAGGAGATTGGAAGCTGAATGAGCCGGTACTTACCCGTATAAATTCAACATTGGTTAACAATGATATTCTGGGTACGCTTACCAGCAATGCGGATAAACGATTAGACGATATGTTCAGGCTTATCAATGAAGAAGGAAGAGGGGCAATTGTCTTTATCAACCAACAGAGTAAATCACTTGATCTACTTAAAAGGATTAGCGGTCTTAAGGAAAACCAGAGCAAGGGTATTATGAAAGCGCCAAAGATAGAAATGGATAGCCGTGATTTCGGTATTGGCGCACAAATTCTGCACGACCTCGATATCACTAAAATGAAATTAATGACCAATTCTGCCCAGGCGAAACGAGTAGGAATTGTGGGTTATGGACTTGAAATTGTGGACTATGTTCCATACTAATATCATGGCTACTCGGATCCTGCTATGCTAATTTTAGCCTCTCAATCTCTTGAATTGGGACGACTGTAAAAATTGTTAAGCTTTTAATCACCTCCTATCTTTTATACGTGGCAAAAAATAAAAAACTGATAGCCGCAAAGAGTATAAAAATAAAGTCGTCATAGCCAACTCCATATACAGTTCGCGTAATCAGTGCCCCAGACATTACCAGGCAAAGTATCATTCCTCCGATGAAGCGGAACATAAACCGGGGTACTAACAACAATATACCTCCGGCAGTTTCAAGAATTCCAATAAAAATGCGGAACCATACCGGAAATCCCCATTCCTCAAAAGCTCCAGTCCAAATTCCGTCTGTGTCAAATTTTCTGATGCCGTTTTTAATTAGAGATTGGGCCAACCATGCCATCATAAGCCATAGTAGAACTGGATGGGCTTTTTTAATTTTTAATCTGAAGTTTTCTAATCGGATGTTCATTACAATTGAATTTATCTCATGGATCAATTTAGAACTTAATCTTTCTGACATGGCAATTTTGTGATGAACGTCCGATTTTTTGTGGTGGAAACTCTTATTATTTTCTTAAAATGGTTCGAAGTGATTCAGAATAGGTTTTGCTAACCTTAAGTTCTCGGTCATCTTTAAGGTAAATTATATAGCCGCCTTGGTGATCGGATTTGTAGGATTGAATACACGCCATATTAACAATATATCTGCGATGAATTCTATGGAATTGTTCCGGGTCTAATTGTGTCTCCAATTTCTGCAGCGTGATTCGGACCAAATAACTTTTATCATCTTCAGTATACAGTTCGATATAATTACCATTAGATTCGAATAATACCGCCTGATCAATTGGAATTAAAATCGTTTTATTCCTATTGCGGTAATGTATATGCTTCAAATAGTCAGTATTCTTAGGCTTTTTTGACCGATGGAATCCCATATAATGCAAAACAAATGAAATGATTGTATAAATGACCAGTGTATAAATCCCGGAATGAAGTGCGGTAAAACGTAAACTCAACCAGAAATCATAGCTCCGATCACGTACCGTCCATTCGAGATAATTCAGGGTAAAAACATAGAAAATTAAAAACCCGAGCCCCGTCAGCCCGACATAAAGAATTTGTTTACAGGGCTGTGATCTTCCCTTTTGCCAGCTCCATGGGAACAAAAGGGCAACGAGAGCGAATGCTATATACTCAAATGCCAACGGATAAAATTTTAAATCCGGAGGATTTGTGTACTGACTGTAAATGATATAATTGCGGTAAAACACGGCCAATGCTGTACCAAAAGACCCTAAACCTATCCAAATTACAACTCTAATAGTTCTGTTTTCGTGCCAACGGGTCTTATTATTCATTGCTGTTGGGTCTCAATAATTAAGCTAGAACTCCAACTTAATAATTATTCATCAAACTATTCCAATGAAATAACAGTGATTTAATCAAAACTATCGATAATACTTATTCCCTTCTCAGAATATTTATTCATCCCAGCTAAATAATGGGGTACTTCATTGAGGCCTATGGTTTTCGTAATCATGCACCTAAGGTCAATGCCGGCCCTAACTATTAACTCGAATATTTCAGGATATTTATGCGCTTGCATGCCATGGCTACCAAGAATTTCGAGCTCCTTGGCAATTATAAGGGGCATAGGTATAGCCGGTTCTGCATGATGGTCGGTCAACAGTCCTACCTGTATATGCCTCCCTCGTTTCTTTAAGCTACGAATCGAATTCAAACAAGTATCTGTATGTCCTATTGCATCTATAGAGACATCAACCCCACCCTGGCTGATCTCTTTTATTGCCTCAACGGTATCGGTAGTTGACGCGTTAATCGTATAATCCGCTCCTAAATTTGTCGCAAATTCACATTTCTCATCTGTAATATCAATGGCGACGACCCGGGCATCCAATGCCTTAGCGATCTGTATTGCCGACAGCCCAACGCCACCGCAGCCGTGCACTGCCAATAGCTGGCCCTGTTGTAACCTGCCCTGGTCTTTTACGGCGCGATATGCTGTTATAAAACGACAACCAAGACTCGCAGCACTTACAAAATCCATCTCTTCGGGCAGCCTTACCAAATTTACATCGGCATATTTGATGGCGACATACTCTGCAAACGAACCCCAGGCGGTAAACCCTGGTTGAAATTGATGATCACAAACCTGATGATTGCCGGACAGGCAATACCTACAGCTACCACAGCCTCCAACAAAGGGCAGTGTAACACGATCTCCTTTTTTCCAACTCTTGACACCTCTTCCAACGGCAATTACGGTACCAGACAATTCATGCCCTGGAACATGAGGAAGCCTGATGTCCGGATCATGACCCATCCAGCCATGCCAGTCACTGAGACAGAGACCCGAAGCTGCCACTTGAATAACTACTCCATTCTCTTCAGGTTCCGGATCCTGTAGTGAAACAATATCGATAGGACCACCAAAATTTTGGTAAAAAGCTGCTTTCATAGATCATTTACAAGCTAATCATTAATAACAAAAATGATTACTAATCCTGAGTGATTAAAATTTTTTAAACGGTGTAGTGCTGTGCGTATTTGGAAGGAAGCATGCCAAATTTTTCACTAAAACATCTCGCGAAGTGAGAGGCATTCTTAAAACCGGTTTCAAACGCGACCTTAGAAATATTTCCTCGTCGTTTATGGAGTAAGTTTAGCGCCCGGTGTAAGCGAAATTCCCGTATGAAGTAATGAGGCGATTTCCCGGTGAGTTTTTTTATCCGGCGATAAAAGGAAGAACGACTGCAACCCAAGGCAGAACGAAGATGTTCCAGGCTTAGATTACCCTCATTCCATATGAGCTGGCTCGCTCTCATCAGTCGATTTAAAAAAACAATTTCACCCTGTTTCAGTGTGCGAAAATGATGTCCATCTATACGGGCATTCCGATTTTCTTTTTCGTATAAGTCCTTAACAATGGGAGAAATTACCAAGGTATCTTTTACTACCTCACACATTTGTGTAGCCTGTATTATTGCTTCATCGAAATTTCCCGCTTCTTCCTCAATAGCAAAGCCTGCAGAAAGGCCTATTTTTAGTCGTCGATTTCCTGCATCGAACTTAGGAGTAACATATTTGAATTTTTGCTCGATCTGAAGCGCACATAAGACCGCATTACTGGCCGAATTAAATGAGACCAGATAACTATTATTATCATGGTTAATTACCACGCCCTCGAAATGTCGAAGTGTTTTTGAAACACTGTGGTGAAATTTTTGAGTAAATATGCTGTACTGATTACTTTCCAGTCGGTTGAGGTAATTACTATTTTCAATCACCATGAAAATTTTTCTCACTTCAGATACATTTGTTTGTGCTGCTTGTACTTCCATAATTTTGGGCTTCTCTCAAATATAAGCCATTCATAATCAGGAAGCAACGGGTTAACATGTGAAGTTATGAAACGGTTGTTAACAATGTAATGCCATATTTTTGTTAATGCTCAATTGGACAACTCCGCATGAGTAACCCACTTTATTAGTATATTCTACACGATTTTTATTGTTTTTTTATTCTATGGATTCCAAAGAAAATAACGCTAAGAAATTTGGGACTTTTGGCGGCGTCTTTACACCTACACTACTCACAATTCTAGGCGTTATCATGTACCTTAGGATGGGCTGGGTAGTGGGCAATGCAGGTCTTCTAGGGGCCTGGTTTATCATCGTGATTTCCTTTCTTATAACCCTCACCACGGCATTATCCATGAGTGCGATAACCACAAATATCCGAATAGGTGCCGGAGGCGCCTATGCTATTATCTCGCAAGCACTCGGACTTGAAGTTGGAGGAAGTCTGGGCATACCGCGATATGTTTCCCAGGGTCTTGCGGTTACCATGTACATATTTGGTTTCCGAGAAGGCTGGCTGGGTATTTTTCCGGATCACAATCCATTCATGGTCGATATTGCGGTCTTTGCCATACTTCTAACAATTGCGTACATAAGCGCAGACCTGGCTATCAAGACGCAGTACTTCATCATGGGTATAATTATACTTTCCCTGGTTTCGATCGTTGTAGCGGCATATTACGGATCCATGCATATACCCACTGAAGATGCATTGCGTTGGGGCAGTTTTAAAGGATCGCCGGATAACGATTTCAGCGGCAGTGATTTTTGGATTGTATTTGCGGTTTTCTTTCCGGCTTCAACAGGTATTATGGCAGGTGCAAATATGTCTGGTGAATTAAAGGATCCGCGCAAGAGTATACCTGTTGGAACACTATGGGCAATCGGTGTAAGCTTTGTCATTTATATGGTGCTGGCTTATTGGTTAGCCCGAAGTGCCAGTGAAGAGGAATTGATTTCCAATTACAATATTATGATAGACAAGGCCTGGATCGGTCCATTGGTTATCGCAGGTGTTCTTGGCGCTACATTTTCGTCGGCCCTGGGTTCGCTGGTTGGTTCTTCCAGAATTCTTTTCGCTATGGGTGAACACCGGGTCCTCCCCAACGGTAAATTTCTGGCAGGGCAAAGTAATAATGGACAACCCAGGAATGCCATGATCGTAACCGGTATAATGATCTTCGTAACTATGTTAATGAGGGATCTCAATGCTATTGCCCCGCTGGTAACATTATTCTTCCTTATCACCTATGCTATGATCAATATTGTGGTCATTATAGAACAGAATCTGGGTCTTATTAGCTACAGACCTTTATTCCGGGTTAATAAGTGGATCCCGTGGATAGGTCTCGTTTCATCGGTAATGGCAATGTTTATTATTAACCCGACCATTAGTCTGATTTCAATCAGCATTGTATTTGTTGTCTATTGGTTCTTATCCAAACAAAATATTGAAACACCATTCGAAGACGTCAGATCCGGTTTGTTTGTCTCCTTTGCCGAGTGGGCCGCAAAACATACCTGGGGCATGAAAAGCATGCAGCAGCGGGCTTGGAAACCAAATCTAATGGTACCCATTCGCGATATTACAGGAGCAAAAGGCAATTTTCAGTTTTTACGCAACATCGCCAGACCCAAGGGTTCAATAAAACTAGTAGGTATCGAACCGAATTCGGATAATGGTTTCCTGGTCAATGAACTTAACTCCATGTCTGAGGATTTCCGCAAGAAAGGTGTTTTCTCGTCCTGGACTGTAATCAATACTAATGAATTTGCAAGGGGGGTTAATTATGGGAACCAGGCTCTGAAAGGTGCATTTTTCAGGCCTAATATCGTATTTCTTAACCTGCAACAACACGATAATTATGAGACCGAGATCAGGCCCGTGATCAAAGAATGCATACGGCTGGAAATAGGTGTGCTGCTCTATCAGGCCCATCCCACAGCCTTATTAGGAAAGAGGAATATGATCAATGTTTGGGTAAGTGATCGATCCGGAAATTGGAACCTGGGCTGGGACATAGGGAATCTGGATCTGTCTACACTGATCGCCTATAAATTAAAGCGAAACTGGCAGGCAGCCATTCGTCTTATCATTGTGATAAAGGAGGATTCCGAAAAAGCGAATGCCCAGGAATTCCTGGATTCACTTATTACGCTCGCCCGTCTGCCCGATACACTTACCGAGGTCCATGTAGGAGATTTTCGAGAAGTGGTGCGCAAAGCTCCTGCGGCTGATCTTAACATCTTTGGTATGGATGAAAAAATCAGATCCGAATTTGTTCATGAAATGAGCGCAAAAACCAATAGCTCATGCATTTTCGTAAAAGATTCCGGCCACGAGAGTATTCTCGCCTGAGAAGTTTTAAAGTGCTACAAGAACTTCTAACAAAACGGCCTCCACGAGCTGATACCTCAATAGTGGACCATTTTCGGAACGACTTTGATTGTTGAGTAATACAATACTCACCCCGGACGCAGGTTCGTAGAACATATAGGAGCCGTAACCCCGCATTCCACCTGTGTGGCCCCAGGTATTCCGACCGGCGAGCAATACGCGTCTGATTCCTAATCCATAACCGTTGGCAATTGGATCATCCAATTCCAGAAATGTTACCATCAGATCTCTGGAAGATTCGGATACAGCCTGTGCACTGAATAAGAGATAGGCCCAGTTCGAAAGATCAGAGGCACTTGCAAAAACATCCGCAGCAGTATAAAATATGCTGTGATATGCAGGGCCAAACTGATCTGCAATATTTTCAAGCACGCCATCTCCGTTATTATCGCGCCAAGGTGTGGCAATAGGGCCCTCAATTTGTTCATTAGCACCAAAATACATTTCATTTAAGCCGAGAGGAGTCCAAAATTTCTCACGCATGACCTCTCCCACAGTTTTTCCTGTGACTGCCTCAATAATAAGACCTAGAATGAGAAAGTGCGAATTGGAATATTGATAATCTGTTCCGGCCGGAAACAATGGCTCGCCAACATAATCTGCAATCTCAACCGGGTTTATAGGGGTCAACAAGTCGCCTTCTACACGTGGCCATATGTCCGGATGCTGAAAATAGCCTTTGAGTCCCGCTAAATGGTTTAATAGCTGAAATATTGTGATAGATTCATCAATATTCGGATTATTCAGACTTAAGTGCGCACTTATCGGATCATCCAGATTAAGCAATCCATCTTCAACGAGCTTCATGATCGTAGCTGCCACTACCGTTTTGGTAATTGAGGCTACACCAAATCGCATCTCACTGTTTATTAAGGTTGACTCATCAGAATACCCAGAGACAAAATTCCATCGTTCAATTCCATCGACCCGTATCGAAAGGGAAACCCCAACCAGTTTGTCCGGACCTACCCTTGAATCAATTATCGCCTGAAGTTTGTCTTCAAAGGACTGCATAGGCGGCGGGTCATTGACCGTTTCATTCTCCGTACTATCAGCCGGTGTCGTGGTCTCCTGCGGACTGTCTGTGGAACAAGCTGCAACTAAAAAAAGTGAACAAAACAAAAATATCTTAAGGTATTTAATCATATCTACTGGTTTCTATTCTGTAGGTCGAATATGCCAAATATAAACAAAATGCTCTTTATCAGTGTGTTATGTGGTGTACAACACTATTGTAATAGCCTATTTCTTAAAGATAACAGAATAGTTCGCAACTCTATTTGATTCCTAAGGATAAGCATATTATTAGAGGAAGACATTTGGAAGGCAAATCTAATATTGTTTAACTTCACATAGAATTTCAAGGACGCAGCATATGCAATTAGACAACATATACGGTTTCTTAGTCGCAGCGATTTTTTTCTTTATGATGAATTCGTGTTCTTCCTTAAATAATGTAAAGGTTGAAGATAGTTATGGGAAGAGAATAGCCTATGTGCAGGAAGGAGTTGGGTCTCCTGCTATTATATTGGAATCCGGTTTCGATACAGGAATGGAATCCTGGGCCGGTATAATAGACTCCCTTGCTCAGTATAGCAAAGTCTATACTTATGACAGACCGGGCTATGGCAGAAGTAATAAAAAAGATGCCCCTCATACTATTGAGGGGGTAGCAAAACAGCTGTACGCCAACCTGGTAGCCAGAAATATTGCACCTCCATATGTTTTGGTAGGCCATGCAGGCGGGGCCTTATTTGTAAATATGTTTGCGAGGTTATATCCGGAAATAACAGTTGGAGTACTGATGGTAGAACCAACACATCCTGATTATTACAATTACCTAAGAGAGAATGAGGCACTGATTTATGACCTGTTGTTCGATTATATTGGTAATGGTCAAAGACGTTATGAGTTCGATTTGATCAAGAATGCTTCCGAGGAGTTCAGCAACGCTCCTGAATTTCCAGACATACCCCTGACCATATTAATGGCGGGCAGGCATACCTCATTGGAAAGCGAGGAACTTAAAGCCAAAACCCTAGAATTCCATGAAGAATTGAAAAATATGTCTTCGAAAGGAAAAAGATACCTGGTAGAAGACAGCCGAATGTCTATTCATAGGAGCGACCCTCAATTGGTGATTGATTACGTGGTGCAATTACTGAAATAACCTCTTTTATTGAAAAGAAGTTGCTTTACGCTGCGGCAGACCGGATCGAAGCGCCTTGATTCTGCCCTAAATCCCGCAGCATATTAAAATGATCGCGCAAAGCCCCGATAAATGTTTTCTTAGTGTTATACGGAATTTCGAATTCGTGTGCAGTGGTAGCCACAATACCCGATAATTCTCGATAATGAATATGACATATATGCGGCAACAGATGGTGTTCTACCTGATAGTTGAGGCCACCTATCAGCCAGGAAAAGAGACGGGATCCCGGTGAAAAGTTACTCGTGGTAGCTAATTGATGTGAATGCCAATCGCCAGCGACCATTCCGTTCTTATCGGGGAGTGGAAATTCAGTATTAGGCATAATATGAGCGATTTGAAAAACTGAGCTGATCATTAATCCTGTAATGAAATGCATACTTAAAAAGGCGAGAATAATAATCCAGGAAGCCTGGGGTATCATAATCAGAGGAAGAATCAGGGCGTATGAAAAATAAAAAACTTTCCAGGCAATAATTTGTCCAAGAATATATTTATGCTGTTTTTCCTGACCCAAGAGGCCAAGTTTCCTGTAACGATTGAATCGCACAAAATCTTTTGCAGTAACCCAAAATACGGTAGACACGCCATATATCAACCAAACATACCAGTGTTGAAAGCGATGTATCCAATAATGCTTTGCATGAGGAGAAAACCTAAGGAAAGAGGGCATATTTAAATCATCATCCGCTGCATCAATATTCGTAAAAGTGTGATGGAGGACATTGTGCTGGATCTTCCAAACCGTGGCGTTGGCTCCAATAAGATTAAATGATAAGCCTAAGAGCTTATTTACGATAGGGAATCTTGAATAAGACCCGTGAATAGCATCGTGCATAACGCACATCCCTATCCCGGACATACCCAGTCCACTCACGATATATAGAAGGAATATTAACCAGATATCAATAACCAACCCCGAACTTAAAAGGATCAACGGGCCGAAAAACAACAGCATCATTAAAACTGTCTTAAAAACCATGCTGCTATTAGCATGCTTACTGATATCGTGATTTTTGAAAAATTGATTTACCCTGCTTTTAAGCGTTTTGGCAAATTCCGTGTTCGGTCTTTTTGAAAATTTTGGCTGTTTGATAATAATTTGGTTTTACCTCTATAAACCAGTGAAATATGCTATATCTGCATGATAAGAAGTTTATCTTATCGCAACCATATCATTATTGGCTGTAGTGTGATATTCCTGAAAACATAAGAATTTCAATTTGTACCACAGTCTAAAATTCGTGATAACGGTCTATTAAGCTTATTCTTTAAGACTAATTATAGAAGGTGTTATGTGCAATATTGCCTTAAAAATACAGAAGAGAGCAGGATCGATAAAATCTGAGATGGAATTGAAATTAGGGGAGCTTTCTAAAATATTTACGCCGCGAATTTACTTCAAATTCATTTAGCAAAGGTTAATATTGTTATAAACCGTAAATACAGCTTATTATTGTCATTAACCGTAACTATTAAAAAAAAGGCGGGATGATTTCATCCCGCCTGGCTGATTTAACACCACTGTTCCTTATGGCACAGGAACCAAATCAAAACTCTTTAGCAATTTTTACAGTTTATTTCATTAACCTGAAGAATTAACTCCGGCTAACACTACAAATATCCGGATTTTCCTACAGAATAATCTAATAATAATTGCTTTTTCGATGAATGGAAACCCCTATATCTATTGCGTTTAGGGTGTTTTTAATCGATTGAGCCGCGCAGTTGTTAAGCGGATCGACAAAATACAGCAGCTAAATTAATTTTAGCGCACACTGCGGTGTTCCCGCTTATAAAGCAGAAATCCAATCAGAATGTTGATCAATCCGAGTCCGGTCTCTAAGGGTTGTGCTAAAATCAGATAAATAAGCACCCAGGCGCTCAATAACAGAAAAATAAGCTGAGGCAATGGAAATAATGGACTTTTGAAGCCACGGTGGCCTGTTTCACGTTTCCTCACCACAAAGACTGCAGCTACTGCCAGAGCTGCGAATAGCTGTAGAACGAAACCACTATAGATCATCACTTGTTCAAAAGTACCGGTAAGTACCATAACAATAGTAATGGCGGTTTGCAGCCAGATTGCTCTTTGTGGTATTTGCTTGCTTGTTTTTACAGAAAACCATCGCCAGAATCGATGATCCTCACCCATTACCTGTGTTACTCTCGGGCCAGCCCATACCATTGCACTTATGCTGGATATAAGCAAAAAGGCGATACCAAAACTGATCAATTGGCCCCCTGTATCGCCAAACAGAGATACTGCTGTAATTTTACCGATTTCCAATTCGCCCTGGATATTTTCTACTGGACTGTGTTTTAAAAAAATAAGGTTTAAAGCGAGATAGAGAACACTGACCAATATAGTCCCTGTTAGAAGTGCCCTTGGCAGGCTTTTACGAACATCACGGATCTCGTCTACAATATAGGCTGCCGCATTCCAGCCGGAATACGAAAATGTGACATATACGAAGGAAACTGCAAAGGCTGGCAAGACTATTTCAGACTTCCAGCTTTGATCCCATATAAAGGCTGTCTCAGCAGATGATTCTTTAAAACCAAAAAAAAGCAACACTAATATGAGGCATACTTTTAAGAAGGTTGTTGTATTCTGAACTAAACTGCTCTTTTTAAGGCTTATTGAATGAAAACCGCTAATCAAAATAATGACTGAAAGCGCTAAGACCGCCTCGTTCATACCCAAATATGGCCCGATGTACTCTCCGAGAGCCATACCAGATAAGGCTACAGGAGCAGCAAACCCTACGGTCAATGAAACCCATCCTGATAAATAACCAACCAGTGGATGGAATGCACGGGATAAAAAATGATATTCACCCCCCGATCTTTTCCAATGTGTTCCAAGTTCTGCATAACTCAATGCGCCGCATAAGGCCATCAATGCACCGAGTGACCACAAAATAATGATAGACCATGAATTTACAGTATCAACCAGCTGGAATCCCAAGCTGGTGAAAATCCCTGCCCCTATGATGTTGGCTACCACGATGGCTGTGGCTGTTGGCCAGCCCACAGAATTATTCTGGTTCACTTATAAATTTCTGATGATGTATTCAACTAATATAACAAGTATGACCTTACTGGTAAATTTGAATCCGTAAATATTGCTGAATAAAAATCATTTGCGGACAAAAAAAAGCGGGTATGACTTAATCAAAGTTTTACCCGCTTTTCGTTGGTTATGACTGGGTTAGTTGGTAATAGTGTCTTCCAAATAGTTGTCAGTCAAAACGGACGGGGTGCAGAAAGACCCCGCCAGTTTATATTTAATTTTATTTCGAATATTTTCAGTCTTGCTAGACCATCAAATCTTCTTCTTTCTTCCTGGTCTCCACAA
This sequence comes from Flavobacteriaceae bacterium, assembly GCA_051011235.1. Taxonomy (GTDB): domain Bacteria; phylum Bacteroidota; class Bacteroidia; order Flavobacteriales; family Flavobacteriaceae; genus JAHEJJ01. The sequence continues at coordinate 18,467 of JBPCUI010000178.1, read as the reverse complement.
ACTTTTCTATCAGTTCAGGAACTTTTTCGAATGCTGCAGCAAGTCCGTGGGCTTTCCCAGCTTCAAGAAAGGAAATCTCTTCGCCTTTGGTGATCAGAAAACCTATTGGCTCTATACCAACACCTGCGCCTGCACCCATTCCCTGTCCTTTTTTAGTTTTGGCTTCCACGCCTTCACCACCACCTGATCCAAATCCCATGCCTACCTTAATTACAGGTACACAAAGAAATTCTCCTAATTTGAACTGTTCGCCAATCACAGTTTCTGTTTTGGCTTCAGATTTCATAAAATCTGTAATCTGGGTTAATAATTCTTCAAAATGTAATTCCATGATATAATTTTTTAGGGTTAATAAATGATTTAATAATTCTTATCGGTCTGTTTTGTATATGCATGTCTAATCGATTGTTGTCACTAAAGTTGATGCTGTAATTTACAGGGGTATCCCCGCTCGAATAATTTAGAAATGCAAATAGCGGAAACAATTTGGCATTAGTTATACAATTTCCCGTATCCATATCGAGTACGAAACGCTTAACATCAAATGATTTGATCACTCTAATAGCGATATTTAAATGAGCCCATTTAAATTTGTATCGTTTTGCAACCGCTTTCCTGGCTTTCTTTTTCTTAACTCTTTTTTTCAAGGGATAATAATAGAAGCGGAGAAACATGGTTTTCAGTTGAATACGTAGAATGTAATTATCATCAGCCTCTACCCTGGCCCGTCCCAAAACACCAATCCTGGCGTAATATTGGTTCCCTGATGTACTTATAACAATATCGATGGGCAGGTAAAGTAAATACACCAATAGACCAACAAGCAGCAAAATCAAAGCAATCCAGAGCATCGATGAATGTTTATGCAAAGGAAAATGAAATGCAATCAGATCGCAATGACGAGGATCATACCACGCGATTTAGAAGGCGCTGGTAAAAACTAAAGCTACTTAACGAATATGGCTGCCAGCATTCAGGTCTATAGTGGTGCCTGTTGCATGGTCCATTTGGCCACTACTCATAAAAGCGATGAGCGGTGCAATATCTTCAGGAGCAGTGAGTCTATTGAGGGATAAATTTTGGAGGACCTGCTCTTCACCGATCTTTGAAATGGCATTCATGGCCATCTCTGTCCTGGTGAATCCGGGCGCCACTACAAAAGCCTTGATATTGTATTTGCCAAAAGATCTCGCTACACTTTTGGCCAGTGAGGTGAGTCCACCTTTAGAAGCCGCATATGCCAAATATTCTTCCGTTTCTCCTCTGAAGGCAGCCCTACTCCCTATATATATTAATCGCCCCTCTCCCCTCTTTTTAAAATGTTCAATACACAGTTTTGTGAGAATCCCTGCGGCATCGAGATTTACCCTCATTGTCCTTTGCCAAATTGTAAACCAGCTGTCCAACTCATCATCTATGTCGTGCGGCTCAAATATACCTGCATTTACAATTACGGTATCCAGATGATGCAGTAAGTTCAGGCTTTCCCGAAAGAGAAGAGCTATTTCTTCTAGGTCTTCGAGATCGGCCTTGATTGGATATGCTCTTTTATCGCCATACTTATTTCTTAACTGTTCTACGCCTTGCTTTGTATTGCGGTAATGCAGGCCAACAGTTGCTCCTTGTTCCAACAACCGAACGGCAATTGCATGTCCGATACCTTTGGATGCCCCGGTTAGAAGAATTTTTTGGTTGTTTAGATCATACATGGAAGTCTCTGTTCGCAACAAATGAAAATAGGGAAAAAATTCAAATAGTCCGGAGGACAGTCAAATTTGTTGCTACAGCTCCCTGAACTTCTATAAAACTAAGCTTCACTTTGTCCCATACATCCTTCCTCCAATTAAAATGGATTGTTGAATTAAGCCTTAGTTTACAACGATAAATTAAGTATCAAAACCAACTCTGAAGAATTATACCATAATAAATGATTTTTGACTGTATTTTTGCACAAACAAGCGATTTATGAATATCAATATCAGCCATTTTCTTTATGACTATTTTCTTGAACTGGGTATGGCAGAAAATATGGCTCGCTATCTCAACTCTTTGAGTCTTTTGGTGGCGGTTATTATCCTGGTCATAATTGTAGATCTTATCGTTTGGAAAATTTTCAGGGTCATTTCCGTACGCCTCGCCAGGTTTACCAAAACTAATTTTGATGATATAGTAATTACAAACCGCCTTCCGCGTTATCTGGCCCATATCATTCCTCTTGCTATACTACTGGAGATGTTACCCCTGGTTTTTACAGATTTTCAGTATGTTGAAAATTTAGCGATGAAGGCTGGTTATATCTTGGCCGTTGTACTGATTCTTTATATCGTCAGGAGCCTCCTGGCCAGTGTACGGGATTATCTTAAAACGCTTGCTCAATTTCGGGATAAACCTATTGATAGCTACATTCAGGTTTTCATGATTTTCGCCTGGGTAGTCGGACTGATGACCATATTTGCCATTGTTACCGATACTACTATATGGAAATTCGTAACCGCACTTGGCGCTGCTTCGGCCGTAATCCTGTTGATATTTAAAGATTCTATACTGGGATTTGTAGCCAGTATCCAGGTAAGTATCAATGATATGGTTCGCATCGGCGACTGGATCTCATTCGAAAAATACGGAGCAGATGGAGATGTCATCGAAATAAACCTTGCAACAGTAAAAGTTCAGAATTGGGATAAGACGATAACAACGATCCCAACTTATGCCCTTATTTCAGATTCTTTCAAGAACTGGAGAGGGATGAAGGAATCTGGTGGGAGGCGAATAAAACGAGCCCTTATAATTAAACAAAGTTGCATTAGGTTTTTGGGTAGTGAGGATATTGAGCGCCTGAAACAAATACAACTCATATCAAATTACATTGAAACGCTCGATGAAAAAATCAAGGCTTATAATCTGCAAAATGAGATCGATAAATCGCTTGCAATCAATGGCCGTAATCTCACAAACATTGGTGTTTTTAGAAAATATATACAGACTTACCTCGAAAACCACAGTGCACTCAACCAGGATATGACCTTAATGACCAGGCAATTAGAACCTACCCCACAGGGTATCCCGATTGAGATCTATACTTTTAGCAGTGACCAGCGCTGGCAGAATTACGAGTATATAATGGCAGATATTTTTGATCATTTATTATCTGCAGTACCTTATTTTGATCTGGAGATCTTTGAACTGCCCAGTGAACTAAAAGATATCCGTTAGAATTATTTTTCCTCTAAAGCCTTTTAAAAACTGTATTATTCCCGAAAATCTCTTTTGAATATTTTCTTATCTTGTTTTTCCTTATGCAGTTAATGATGAGAAGAACACTGACATATTTGGGCTGTTTGCTATTTGTATTAAGAATAGCTGCACAGCAGAAGCAGGTCAGAGTAGTTGAGCAGGATATCACAAACAGAATTGCGCTCTATGCTGTTAATGAGAATGAACAGGATCTCGATGTAAAAATAACAATCAGTGGTACAGATTTCAGGCAAAGCAGGGCCAAGCCTCGTTTTATAAGGGTTCCCGCCGCTTCCAAGGTACACCTTAAAACCATAGTATTGATACGCGGCAAAGTGCCGAAATATAGCTATAAGCTGGAAGTAAATGACAGTCTTTCCAATAGAGCGTTGAAGAGGGAATATGAACCTATAAAAATTAAGCCTGAAAAACCGATAGTCCTTTACTTGCCTCCGAACTGTCAGAATTGCGATAGTTTAATAGTAGCCATGAACAATAGCAAATACCTCTACAATTCCTACGATCTCGCCGAAATGCCTAAAATAAAAGATCAACTACAGACGGCATTCGGTGCTGATACACCAATTGATTCACTTAGTACTCCTATTCTCAATGTTGGAGGAAAGCTGTATTCACAGATTGAGAACCTCGAACAAATCCTTGAGGCACTTAATAAAGAATAGTACGCTTATTCATTTTTCTATTTAATGTTTCTGCAGTGATTATTCTTCGCTTTTTACAAGCGACTGTTGTATGTTTTGTGGTACAGCTTTAAACGAGTCAAAATTTGAACTGAATGTTGCCTTTCCCTGAGTCAACGAACGTAAATCAGTGGAATACCCAAATAGCTCGGATTGCGGTACGGTTGCTTTGAGTACCTGAAAATGATCAATACTGTCTATTCCCTGGATTATGGATCGTCTTGACTGAAGATCGGTCATAACGTTGCCCACCATGTCCTCTGGCACCTTAACGGTCAGCTCCTGAATTGGTTCCAACAGCTTGGGTTTAGCATTCAGGAAGGCATCTTTAAATGCATGCGCTCCGGCAATCTTAAAAGATATATCATTAGAATCTACCGAATGCATTTTCCCGTCGTAGACCATCACCCGTACATCTCTGATATAGGATCCGGTCAGTGGGCCAGCTTCCATAACTTCAAGTATACCTTTTCTGATGGAGGGCAGATACCTTGCATCTATTACCCCTCCAACAATACAGTTATAGAAGATCAGTTTACCGCCCCATGGCAATTCTACTTCATCTTTACCCCTTAAAGAGAATCCCTCGGGTTCGGGCATACCATCGTGCCATGGTTCTATTTTTAAATGTACCTGAGCAAACTGACCTGCGCCACCGGATTGCTTTTTGTGGCGATAATTGGCATTAGACGGTCGCTGTATAGTCTCCCGATATGCTATTCTGGGTTGATCGAACTTGGCCTCTACCCCATAGATATGCATTAATTGCCATTTAATCGTTGCCAGATGTAATTCGCCCTGGCATCCCAGAATTTGTTGTTTCAGCTCTTTGGAATACTCAACAACCACCGTAGGATCTTGAATATGGATCTTTCTCAATGCGTCGGCTAATTTCTCTTCCTCATGTTCTTTAACGGCTGAAATTGCCTTTCTGGTCCTTGGCTCGGGATATTGAATTGGCCTTATCGTGACCTTTTTACCCGCCTTATGTAAGGTGTCATTGGTGGAGGTATATTTTAACTTTAGCGTTGCTCCTATATCACCAACGGATAATTTCGAGACAGGTTCCCGTTTTTTTCCGTCCATTATATACAATTGATTGAGCACCTCTGTTTCGCCATTCCGCGAATTGACTAATTTATCATTCGCATTGATCTCGCCGGATTTGACTTTGAAAAATGTAATCTGGCCCAGGTTGGGCTGATAAATGGTCTTAAATACAAACAATACGGTTGAACCATCTTTACTCCGATTGAGCGCTTCGCCTTCCACAGTTTGTTCTGGCTTTAAATCGGCGGCTGCGGGAGCCACATTATCAATAAAACCCATCAAGCGGCCACTTCCCATATCATTTAAGGCAGAAACAACAAATACCGGAAATAATTCGTGATTTAGCATGCCTGCCTTAATTCCCTGTCGCATCTCATCCTCATTGAGTGTGCCTTTTTCAAAAAATAACTCCAGTAATTCCTCGTCGTTCTCCGCCGCCTTTTCCACTAATTCGTTGTGTAATACATCGGCTCTTTCTTTCTGGTCTTCCGGAATTTCTAATTTTTCCGGTTTACCGCCCTGAGGAGAGAATTTATAACATTTCATCTTAAGTACATCTACAATGCACTGGGCTCCGTCGAGAATCAGGGGATATTGAATAATCGCCGCATTATTGCCCACCAACGACCGGATCCCTTTTATAGAATCCTCGTAATTGGCATTCATATGATCTATCTGGTTAATTACAAACAATGTAGGTTTAAGGTAAGTATCCACATAGTTCCAGATGATTTCTGTACCAATTTCCACTCCGTGTTGTGCATTGATAACAGTAACAATAGTATCTGCGACCCTAATGGACGAGATTATTTCTCCAACGTAATCATCGAGGCCCGGGGTATCAATAATATTTATCTTGTAATTTCTCCATTCGGTATGAAGAGGAGTTGCAAATACCGAAGTTTCTCGTTCATGTTCAATTTCATGATAGTCGGAAACCGTATTTTGATTCTCAACGGTACCGCGCCGATTGATGAGACCTGCTTCAAAAAGCATTGTTTCTGCCAAGGTCGTTTTGCCCGAATTATGGGCTCCTACAAATACCACATTTTTGATGTGTTTGTCGTCGTATATCTTCATTGATTCTTGTTTTAAGCCGTTACTATTCCGTAGAGGTTTGGGGTAGCCTTCTAAAATACAATTTTTTGTGAATCTTTATCTAAAATAATGCATCCAAAATCAACAAGTTTAAGTTTGAATTATTTCTTCCGATCAGAAAAGATTATCCATATATATCATATTTGAAATTTTATTTATTTTTTTAAATAAAATCAATTAAACCCTTATCTAGCTATTATTCAGTTACTTATGCTTTTTTTAGTAATAATAAATTGTTAAAATTTGTATAAAACGGTACTATTTTATACATAGTACTGTAACAAAATGATTTGTCGGACGTCTATTAGTTGTAAGTCGTTTAAAAGGACACTGATGAAAACCACAAAAAAGAAAAATAAAACGAATGGAATTCACCTGACGATGGGATTCGGATGGAGCCACAAAAACGACCAAAGAACAATGTTTAACAAACCAATTTTAAGAACATAAATAATAGTAGTCATGAGAAATTTAAGTAAAACCCATTTGCCAACAGAATCAAGAAGACATTCTTTCTTCTCTAAGTTTAGAGACAGCAAAAGAGTAAGATGGACAGAAGCAAGGCACTATACATTTGCCTAAAAGCTTCAAAGAACTAACAATTATCAACTATAAAACCGAAATAAAAATGAAAACTAAAAGGTATTCACCAACAGAAGCGAGAAGGCATACATTCTTCTCCAGTTTTAGAGACAGCAAGCGAGTTCGTTGGACCGAAAACAGAAACTATGTTTAGTAGAATACGGTCGCCCCTACCCCTGCTGAAAAGACAAGATGAATAATAGAAAGGAGTCAACCAAAAATTGCCTCCTTTTTTTATGGATTCTCCTTATTACGCGTAAAAGGAACGAAACGTACTGCCATTAAATCTTTCTTTCTAATTTTCCCGTCTTTTTTACTCACCTGAACTAACTGCCGAATTCCATTATGTGGTCCTACTGGTATAATCATATACCCCCCCTCTTTTAATTGTTCAATAAGCGGCTGTGGGATAAATTCCGCCCCGGCGGTAACCATGATTGCATCGAACGGTCCTTTTTCCGGCCAGCCGTGATACCCGTCGCCAATTCTTACCTCAACATTGTTATAACCAAGTGATTTTAGCAATTGTCCCGCCCTGAGACCCAATTTGTCCACTATCTCTATAGTGTACACAGAATCGACAATTTCGCTCAATACGGCCGCCTGGTATCCTGATCCAGTGCCTACTTCCAAAACCTTGTGATGGGGTTTTAGGCGAAGAACCTGCGTCATATAGGCTACAATATAAGGTTGAGAAATGGTTTGCCCTTCGCCTATCGGTAAGGGACCGTCTGTATAAGAGTAGAACCTGTATTCCTTTGGAACAAATTGTTCCCTGGGCACTTTTAACATTGCCTTCAGAGTAACCCTGTCTGTAATATCTCTGGCCTTTAATTGAGTATCTATCATGGTCTGCCGCTGTGATAAATAATCTGTTTGGCCTAGTCCGAAGAATGGCAACCAGACCAAGAACCATAGGTACACGGAGATACGACCTCTACCCATCACCATTAAGAATTTATATTAGGTAACAACTCAATAGTCGGCATGAACCTGCTAAAAAGATCAAGCTGCCTTTAATTCGTCAAAGGCAACTCCAGTTCGGAGATTAGTCCATTATAGGAAATTGAATTCCTCCGGCTACTGGCCACCACTAAGGAAGCTGTAGCTCCCTTAAAAATATTGAAATTGAACTCATGGCGTTCGTGGCCCCTCTGAATCTCGAAGGTTAATAAAATCTGCAGTTTCTTATCGTTGAATTTAATTTCGTAATTCTCCAGTTTGCCATTAAATTTAATTCCTGCTTCGGCATTGTATCCATTAGCGGCATGGACCACACCAAAATAGGGTAAATAGATATCGGCCTGTTCACCATCTATATTGATATAATTTGGGGTTGTATTCAGAAATACTGTTGGGCCGCCCAGTGGCGAGGTCTGTAGGGCGACAAAGGTAAAGGCACTAGAATTTACCAATTCTTTGGTTGCCAGGTATTCCTTTTCATCAATTTCTCTTTTTTGCTGTTTCTTCTCCTCTTTGGTTAATTGTGACTGCAAATTCGCAGATACGAAGAACAGAGTCATTATTAAAATGAGTGACTTTTTCATAGTTAAAATACTTTGTATTGGTGTAATAATATCAGGTGCTTCGATCTGCTGCCGATAAGTGCTCTCCTATAAAGTTAATGAATATAGGAGAGAATATGACCGCTGGCTTGAAAAAAGCCATTAAAAAAGGAGGCTCGAGGCCTCCTTTAAGATAAATTTTAACAGGAATAAACTAATCAAAGGCAAATTCAACACCTAGAGATAATATATCCCAGGATCCGCCGTCAACACTTATCCCTCTCCAGGCAAGAGCAATATCGATATTCTCTGCTACACCGTATGCAAATCTGGGGCTGTAATAAAAGCCTCCGTCGTTGCCATCATTCAGGCCAAGGGCGTAACCCAGATCCAGGCCGAACCAGAATTCTTCTGTAAAATTATAATGACCCGAAGCCGCTATAGGTATAAATTGAACATCATCAATGTCAAAAGATCCTAAACCAGTATCGATAGTATCGCCAAAAGAATGAGAATAGCCAACAGTTGGCCCTACCTGAACTTCTTCGGTAATCTCAAAGAGATAGCCCAGATCTACTGCGATGGCAAAAGTTGCAAAATCGCTGGAATCCCCTATAGGTAATCCTATATGGGCTCCGGCCCTAAATTCATTCTGTGCCTGGACTACTAATCCTAAAAGTGCCAAACATCCAAATAAAACAAGCTTTTTCATAATGTTTAAGTATTATTTGTTAGATATAGATTGCTGTGAAGAGTTATCGTATAACCAGATTTCCCCACAATTAAAGGATGATAACGTGTTTATCGGAGCATTATTATGGTATGCTGATGAAATTTTAAAGACGTAGAATTACGCGTCCGGGAGGATGCCAACCAGGATCCATATCTTCTTCGATGAGTTATTTTCCCAATCGCCTATATTATTTACCTGTTCAATTACCTTAAAGCCGACTTCCTGAAGCTCTTTACGTACGTATTTCGGGGCGAGCGTATGGGAAGAAGTCTGTTCTTTTCTGCTCTTGTTCTTGGCATGGGATTTTAGTTTTTCCAGGATGACAATTTTTCCGTTTGGCTTCAGCGCCAGTTTAACGTGTTCCAAAATTGTCATATAGTCTTTCATTTCGTGATAGGTATCCATGATCACAACTACATCCAGTTCATTTTTAGGAAGTTTCGGATCATCGTAGTCACCCAATATTGTGGTAATGTTGTAAATATTTCTGTCCGCGGCATTTTTATTTAGCTTTTCCAACCTGTCGTCCCGAACATCCACCGCGTAGACTTTGCCACGAATCCCAACCCGCTTCGAAAGATGCATACTTAAATATCCTTCGTGGCAACCGATATCTGCAACATGATCCTCTTCCCCAACACCAGCCAGAGACATGATCCTTTCTATATCCATCCATTGATCGCGCTCCTGCCAGTCATCGGCATTGTATTGAGCGTTCAACCCAAAGGACAGCATTAAGGTGCAGAGGAATAACAGCAGTGACCTGTTCATGTGATCAAGGTATTAAATATAAGATTCCAATCTCCTTAATATTCTCATAAAAATTAGCTAGTCCTCTTTGTATGCAATTAATACTACATTAGTTGCTTTGCCCTTCATATTTGTAGCCCGGCAGTGAAATGACTACTTACAGGTAGTTGAATTAATACGAAAAAATCTAAGGGTTAAACCAATATGTTAGTTTTAGTGTTACGGCCCAATCCCTTCCGTTTAAAGGATCCAGTAATTCGTTCTGAGTAAATACCAAAAAGAGGTCCGATGCAGGGGCATAACGCCACTGGAGCCTGGAATTAATATTGAAATTGTTCACCTGCTCATTGTACTGAAATAAAGTAGACCAATAGAGGTTGTTTGTAAAAGTTACATCTGCCTCTGCTCCAATAAGCCAGAAGTTGGTAACATTCCAGGGTTCCGGTAATTTAATTTCATTAAAACTCAGGCTACTTCTCAGGCTTACAAAAGGTTGAAACCGATAGCCCAGTTCACCTGTAAAATTGATACGTGTTCCACTCTCATAATAGCCACCAAGCCTTGTTGCAAGCCCATAAGTGAACCTATTCTGAGGTTTAGATGAATAACTTGCCCGAATAGCGCTCCAGCTGTGCCTGGATCCTATGGCGAGGGTATCATTACCGGTGTTAGTCGGGTCGAATGGTTCCAGTAGTTCTACGTATTCATGGTCGTATTCTATAGCGAATTCGCTTCGGTTTAACCATAGTATTTCCCAATCCAGGTTAATAAAATTATCGGTCTTTTTAAGATCTGTATCAAAATAATAGCGGGCAAATACACTGGGACCATGACTCTGAATTTTACCTTTCTTAGAAAAGAATGTATGTCCGAGGGATGCTGCACCGTTTACATATCCTATCCTTGGTACGAATCCAACATCGGCCCTGTAATCTTCTGCCACATACTCCTGCTGAAACTCCCAATTCCAACGCCGGCTTCTATATTCTAAGGCTGCTGCCTGGGCAATTCCGTCACCTTCTTCTCCGTCGGTAATTGACTTGAAAACAAACGCTTTTCCCACATACTGATTGTTAGCTGAGGCCAAATTGTACTCCAAACCTAAATTCCGATTATATTTCGGGTAAATCATTCTTAATGAATCGGTGTCTTGCGGATAGTTAAATGATTGCTGATTAACAAACATCATTCCTATACTAGAGCGGCTAAACACTTTTCTCTGAATGGCCAAAACTCCAAAATTCTGATTGGGCAGGCCAATTTCTTCGTCCCTGCTTGTCTGGATATCCATTAAGCCTACCCTCCAGTTCTCATCAATGTTTCCACTGAGCCTAAGTCCACCCTGGATCGGCACGTTCAAGCCTATCCTGCGTGAAAAAAATGGCCTGATCCTATCAAAACCGAAATTTGCGAAAATATCGCCATTCTCTAAAAAAAACTGCCGGCGTTCGGGAAAGAACAACTCAAATCGATCAAAGTTTGTGACCTGCCTGTCTACTTCCACCTGTGAAAAGTCAGGATTAATAGTAAGATCAAGATTCAACGAAGAGGTTATACTGTATTTAATGTCTCCTCCAACCTTAAACTCATCAACCGAGTTGTCTTCTAAATCCTTACCCAGGCTACCCAATAAATAGGGAATTATAGAAAGATTAGTTTTGGGTTTCGGAGGCGGTTGGTCCCAAACCAGTATACCAGTATAGGCCAGGGTCGAAGTAGGGAATTGTCTTGGAATTGGTGCCCAGCTCGATTTTTCACTGGTGGCTAATTCGAGCCGGCTAAAATTGATACCCCATTCCATTACCCCCTCCTCATAGCGTATGGATTTAAATGGCACTGCCATCTCAAAAACCCATTTATCTGAATCTTGCTTCACTTTTGAAACCCATTTACTATCCCAATTGAGATCAATGTCATTTCCCTGAAACATAGTCCCGTCCCATTGGGCCCCGGCTGCATTCGCCCCAAACGAGAAGCCTGTTGTCTGGTTGTTATAAGGATCTATAAAGAGAAGAAAATTGTCATTTTGATTAAATCCAAAATCCCTGCGAAGTGACTCAACTGTGTACTGCTGTTTTTGAGTTTTGTAAAAAATGGCGAGCAGGTATATGCGCTTGTCATCGTAGGTCATACGTATTTCGGTTAGATCCGTGGATTTGGCAGTATCCATGGGTGTAACCATGAAAAAGTCATCGGCAACCTCCGCCGTTTGCCAGGCTTGTTCATCTCCTATGCCGTCAATTTTAATAGAACTTACTGTCTTTTTGATATGCAATTTGTACGAGGCGTTCTTAGTCTGCGAATACCCCTTCCAGACCATCAAACCTAAAAGACATATGAACAAGATTCTTCGCATGTGGTCATTGATTGGTTTTGGCTGTTAATCTGTATTAAATTACACTAAATTCCGGGATCAAGTATACATGCATTTACTGTTTATACATATTCTAAAATAGAAAAACCCTGGATTTCTCCAGGGCTTATTTAATTTCGGAATATAATCGTTTAATTTTCCGCAGTTTCCTTAATAATATTCTCTGCAGATATCGTAATTCTCTTGTATTTGTTATAGCCCCAAAGGGAAAAAAAGACCAAGAAAATCATCATAATTGGAATATACCAAATCCATGCCTCACTCTCTTCAATCAGATTTCTGTTATTCATTATTTTCCCCGCTACCGGTAAAACTGTCAATATCAAGACAAAGGCCAGTCCTATCCCAATACGCTGGGTAAATAAGAACTGATTACGCGCCCTGGAAAAAGCCAGCAGGTTATCTGAATAGTTCCCGGTAGCAATATTGATGCGCTTCATATTGCGAATAGAGCGGAGTACCAACACTGGCAATACCAATAGGAAAAACAAGGTAAATAATCCACAGAGCACAAGGTACCATGTATCGAGTTTGTAAAAATTGAAGAGTATGATCAGCGCACTGGCAAAACAGACAATTGCACCCATGCCTTCGTATTTGGCAATTGTTTGCAATTTACTTTTGTATCGTTCTTGGGTCATTTGCATAATAATTTCATTGGTTAATTTTTTTTGTTTTTCGAGCTCGCTGCTCATTTGCGTCCAAATGGACTGTATTTCTTCAACATTCATGGCTTTATCTTCAATTGTAATTTTTTCTTAATTCTAGAAATTCTAGTTCCGACATTGGAGGTACTTAACCCGGTGATATCGGCAATCTCATCGTATTTTTTCCCTTCTAACAGCAATAGCATCAAACCTTTTTCGAGAATATCGAGCGTGTGGATATGTTTGTATAGCAATCGAATGCGCTCTTCAAGTTCCTTATTGCCAGAATCCAGTTCATTAACAACAACTTTCTCTATGGGGACCATCTCAAGGCTTCTTTTCTTTCTCTTACTATGGGTAAGGGCTGTATTCATTGCAACCCTATACATCCAGGTAGTACGCTTAGATTCATTTCTGAAACTGTCAAAAGATTTCCAAAGCTGGTACACGATTTCCTGGTACAGATCCTGTTGATCCTGTTGGTAGGTAGTATACATCGTAGTGATCTTAAAAATGATCCCTTCGTGCTCCTTTATTAGATCTGTAAATTCTTCTTCCTTTTCCATCGATTGTATACCAATATGTATTCAAATTGGTAAAAAAATCACAGTTGTGTGAAAAAAAATTACCTGATTTGATTAATGAGGACATCATTCAACAGCTTAAACTGTAAATAATGAAGGATTAGCAACGATTAATTATTGCATAAGAATAACCTAAAGGAGACATTTTGCGATTTAGTCTGCCGGAAACAAAGATTTATCCAGGTCTTTAAGTAAGAGCATTGCGTTTTTGTAGTACAATTTCTTTAAGACCTCATCTGGTAGGTCCATTCCATACATAGACCAAAAGGCATGGTATTCTTTGTAATAAGGAAAGTATTCATCATCCGTTTCTAGGACCCGAAAATAAGTAGGAAATTCTTCGGGCTTCCAGGCGTCTTTTCCAAATAAGATGCGATCCTGGTATTTTATAAAGAAATTCCTCGCGTTACGCGGTTGCCTACCTAACTCAGCGATCACAGCACCTATACCTACATACATATTTGGATACGCTTCCATCAATTCACTCAGATGCCCTAAATTATTGGCAAACCATCCCATATGCGCATTGATGAATCTTGTATTTGGGTGTTTCTTAAAAACATTGTGTTGTTCATTAATAATCTGCTGCCATGGTGCCGGATTGGAATCTGATCTTTTTCTGCGTGGTCTTGTTTTTAATTCCAGCCAGCGCTCATTATTGTTGTCCATAGGTTCCCAGAATGATTTGGGATCGGCGGAATGGATCAGTACTGGCATACCTAGCTCAGCACATTTTTCCCAGATTGGGTCCAAACGAGCATCATCAATAGCAAGTCTATTCCCCTCTGAGTCCTTATAACGCAGACCGAGACTTTTGTAGATCTTCAAACCTCTGGCGCCTGCTTTATAATCTTCCTCCAATTGTTTTGTAGCATTCTGAGCCCATCCGGCACTGCCTACATTGTCAAAATTTACATTGGCAAAAACAATGAACCTGTTCGGATAATTGGCGTCGACGTTGGCCATAATCTCCTTTAGATTTTGACCCGATCCACCACTGAGATTTACCATAACCGACATATTTAACCGATCCATATCGGCAATGAGGTTTCCGAGATCCTGGGTGGCCATACGAAACTGATGACTGTGAATATCAACAAATGGATACCTGGCTTTTTTAATTTCATTCGAAGGAACTACCAGAGTGGAAGCAGGATTGTATTCCTCAAAACTCATCTGCTGACCGTTAGTAGCGAAGAACCCGCCCAAGACGAATAAAATGGAGATCTTTATAAATTTAATGCGCATTCAGATAGATATTTAAAATCATGAAAGTACTATAATTTCCAATAATCCATCTTTAAATAACTGTGAATTTCCGGGAATAAAAAAAGTCCTGCTTTTGGCAGGACTTCTTCTTTATTTGTACCAGTAGATTAACTATTTTTCTTGGTATTCTTTTTTTTGCTTTTGGTATTCTTAGTACTTCGCTTTCCTTTTTTTCCGGATGTAGATTTCTTAGCAGTCTTCACTGAACTGCTACCATCGGATTTTTTGGTGACTGAAACTGCTCTGGCAGAACCGTTTGGATTTTTCTTCACGGCCACTGTTTTTTTGCTGCCATTTGGTTTTTCAACCGAAGCGATCCGCTTTTGAGTACCGTCTGCTTTATTTACACCAGCGACTTTTTTCTTGGTTCCATCTGCTTTCTTTACTCCGGCAGCGCGATACTTATCCCCATCGGCCTGGTTGACTCCAGCTGCTCTTTTTACAGTACCATCGGCTTTCTTGACGCCAGCTATTCGCTTCTGGGTACCATCGGCCTTATTAATTCCGGCCTTTCGATATTTATCACCATCTGCCTGATTTACCGCTGTAAACTTAGCCTTGGAGCCATTTTGAGTTTTTACAGCAACTTTTCTGGCTGTATGGGATTTAGCCGGATGTAATCTTGCGTAGTCGTTCCTTCTTACTTTTTTGTGGACATGAACGGCCGCAACACTACGCCTGGTATGAGTTCTGTGATACTTATGGCGAATATTTACATGTACATGAACATGTTTTGTATAGTGATGCACATGGAAAGGCTTCCAATAATGCCAGTGACGCGGATAATGACCCCAATAGTACACTGATCGATAAGGCCGGTATGCCGGCCTCCAGAATATGGAGAATATTACAGGTCTGTGAATGTATACAGGTTCGATTATATAATTTGGACCATATAGATATACATCACCCACAAATTGAACTGTGGTATCTCCATTGGTGTCTTTTTCAACTTCAATTGTAGCTATGTCCTGGTACAGATCTTCTTCCAATACAGCTTGAATAGCCACCACATGGGTTTCATTGTCCATGGCTTCCATTACACGGAGATAATCTACCTGGCCATCTTCGTTTAAATCCAAATTTGAAATTTGAGTTTCTGGATCGTTTAAGGCGTACTCGAAAGCTTCAAGATCTTTAGAATCGGCAAAAATAGAAGCGACCGCTTCAAGATCCAGATTGTCGCTGATATCCTGACTTGCTGTTTCAATGGTGGTAACATCCTGAGCAACCATTCCCTGGCCAATAGCTATTAGAATAAGTAGCGCATAAGTTGTTGTTAGTTTGATAAGATTTTTCATGGGACATATTTTTGATCTTTGACAAAAGAAAGCACAAAAGGTTTAATCTCTTAAGTAACGAAAATTTGAAGCAATAAGTATATCACTATGGATGAAGCAATTGAATATCAGTCCTTTATCAGCTAATAACGGAATAACTAAAAGCAGGTAATCATTTGTTCGATCTAATGCGGTTGTAGTCTTCTTGCGTATCCATATCCAATTCCTTGCCGTCTGGATTTAGAGCGATACAATCCTTCAAATTATTCTCGATCAGCAGGGCTGCCCCATGCTCACCTCCCATATTGAGTAATTCGGTAAAGTACCTTGCTCCAAAGAGTGCAGGTACGCCTATCTTGTCCGAATATTGCGTACCAATAATCCCTGAGTTAGCGCCCAAAAATGTCTCAATCATCCTGTGGATATAAGTCCGATCTATCAGGGGTTGATCCGCCAGTAAAATTAAAATACCGTCGGGCTTCTGTGTTTCAAGGATCCCTTCTACACCAGCAGCAATACTATTTCCCATGCCAGCTTCCCAGTTTTCATTCTTCAGGAGGGTAACTTTATGGGGTTTGAGTTTGGGAACGATCAGATCACGGTGGGCGCCAAGGACTGCATAGATACCATTTGCGCCGGTACTCATCGCGTTTGTTACAATATGTTCAATAATGCTTACAGGACCCCATGGCATCAATTGTTTTACTTCATTCATGCGCCTTGAGGCTCCGGCAGCCAGGATCAGAATACTTATGTTAGAATTCATTGGTTGTGTATGGCACCACTTTTATCCTTTAATGATTTGGGCTGAGTTTGGCGGTGCACAGATAAAATTTCTGAGATTATAGAAATGGCAATTTCCTGCGGAGTCTCTGCACCGAGATGTAGACCGGCAGGACCATGAATATTGTCTACGAATTCCTGATCGACCTCGGGGCAGCGTTCAAGAAATTCATTGAGCAGTTTCTCCCTTCTGGCAGCTGGTCCCAAGAGGCCGAGATATAAAGGACTTGTGTCTTTAAGTTTGATTAGATAGGCCAGGTCTTTTACATAGCTGTGGGTCATCAATAGAACCGAAGTCTGATCATCAATTTCCGACGTGTTCAATTCTTCTGCCTCAATTGCATGAAAATCCTTTGCTCCGGGAAAATCGGTAATTACCTTCTCCTCAGCAGGAGAGGCCACTACACTAACTTCCCAGCCTGTCAGTGCAGCATACGAGCAAAGTTGAACCGCATCGTGCTCTGCCCCGATAATTATTAATTTATGGCAAGGCTCCATTTGTTGTTTAAATATTTCAAGATGATCAGATGGTGAAAATTCGGGTCTGACTGCCATCATCTCCTCATCCCATTGAAATAGTGAACCCATCTCTGCAGAACTGCCAGAATCGCTGGTGTAGATGGAGTGACCCACAATTGGTTTCCTCATTGCCACGGCACTCCAAAAAGACTCCGTAAATTGAATATTTGGTTCAAAGGGTTCAATTAAGATGTAGAGTATTCCTTCACAACCCAGCCTGTACCGACCATCGTATGTCATCATTTTTGGCATCTGTGTGCTAAATACGTCCTGCGCTTGTCTCAAAATTTCTTTTTCCACACATCCGCCACTCACCGCGCCAATCATTTTGCCATCCGAAATGATCAGCATCCTTACTCCGGGCCTGCGATAAGAAGAACCTTCCAGGGCCACCACCGTTGCCATAACAGATTTAAGACCGGCTTTTGTTGCCGCTTCAAAGGCCTGAATAATTTTTTTTAACTCGTGTATCATTTACAAAATTGACCTGCAGGGTATAAAAGGCACTAATTCCATCTGTTTGTAAGGCTCTTCCCTGGGTTCAAGTTTTATAAATCCATCGGTTTTGGCCAGACTTATCAAATCACCAGAGCCATTGCCCTGGATTTGTGTAGCTATCAGGCAGCTTTTTTCCCATCCTGTTTCTACTCCGATAAACCTTGTCAGACTGCCTTTGATAGCAATTTCCTCACGTAAAAATACGCTTAATTGCGGTACGGTTATATCAAGAGATTTATTTAACCAATTTTTAAAATAAACATGGTAATTCACAAAGGTCGATACCGGATTTCCCGGAAATGAAAATATCCAGGTACGCTGTGTATCGTGAATGCCAAACCAAAATGGTTTTCCGGGTCGTTGTCTCACGCCGTGAAAAACTTTTTTTACTCCTAACTCAGCCATTACCTGAGGAATAAAATCAAACTTGCCTTTGGAAACCCCTCCACTGAGAAGTAATACATCTGATTTTTCTATTGCCTTTGCTAACTCGACTCTGATTTTATCCCGATCATCTGGCAAATGCTGAAGTGTAGGATTGATTCCTGCTGCAAGCAGGGAGGCTTTTAGTGAATACGAATTGGAACGCCGTATCTGATGGGGTAAAGGGTTTATATTAATATCTACCAGTTCGTTGCCTGTTGAAATTACAGTAATAATTGGTAGTTTTTTTACCAGTATTTCTACCTTACCTACAGTAGCCAGAACACCTGCTTCTGCGGCGGTTATGATTTTGCCTTCTTTAAGAATAAGGGCGCCTTTTTTTTCATCGCTCCCCTTGATATGAATGTTATGCCCTCTCTGCGGCTGTTTAATTATATGTGCAATTTCATTTTCAATTTGAATATCCTCATACATTA
>JBPCUI010000177.1:0-2658 GCA_051011235.1 Flavobacteriaceae bacterium | reverse complement strand
CCAACAGACTCATAACTGCCCGAAGTTTTGACAAACTCATATTGGTTTTGAAATCCCTGACTCTGGGTTGTGATGCCGCTGACATTTTTAAAATAGGCCACACCGTTAAAGAGCCAACCTTTTCTCGAATAGCTGAGTCCGGTCGAGATCTGTTTGCTTTCAATTACTGGAATATCTGCGTTGTTCGATAATTGCCATCTTCTTTTTTCTATGCCCAGGAAGTCATTTTGAAAATTTATGATTTGCGAGGTATTCTGGTGTTTGAATTCACCTAACAATTCGAAATGAAGTCCTTCTGCCAATCTGTGATTCAGGCTCAGCCGCGGTTCCCAAATAGTCTTGCCGAACTTCTCCAGGTAATTAAATCTAAGACCAAAATTCAAATGGGTTCCTCGATTGTTCGAACTTAGGTCAACAGCACTGAATATGGCGTGAATTCGGAGTACTTCAGCCAATAAATTCCTAAAAACGGGATTGTCAACATCGTCCAGGTTAGATACTTTGGTTTCGATAAACTGGTAGCCGTTTTGCCAATGAAAATTATCGTGTACTGAATACTGGGTACCGATAAGGATTCCTGTCTCCGAAACTGTGTTTTCCTGGAGAAAACGCTGGTCGTTTAGTATGTTGGCGTTAATGGCTTTTAGTTTGTAATCTGTATTGTATAATTCGACATTACTTCTTAACCTATCGTTCCAGGTTCGCCTGTACTGCACTCCTCCGGCAATACTGTTTTGTTCCAGGTTGCTTTGCCTGGTGACCTGTTCATTTGCTACTTCTGCGTTCTCATTAAACACCAGTTCATTGTTGGCGGTTATAAAATTCACTTGAATTTCATCCTTCTCGGTAGGGGAATACAACCATCTCAGAGAAGTATCGTAAAAATCAAACTCAATATCCGAATTAACTACATCATCAAAATTGTCTTCAACTTCTGTTTCTTGTGAGATTCTGTCAAAATATTCTGAGTAGGTGGGCGTTTCCCAAAAATTACTGATCGATTTTCGGCCGGCCAGTTGAATTGACGATTTGGAACCTATCGGAATATCGGCGAAACCACTTGCATCGATAAAATTAATACCTACGTTGCCTCTTACCGTGGAATTTAGATCGTTCTCAGTCTCCATGGAAATGGTACCCGAGACACCATCGGTCAGCATAACCGGCGATCCATTCTTTCTAAGTGTAACCCGTTGTGTAATCTGAGGGTTGTACATGGAGATCAATCCAAAAAAATGCCCCGACTGATACATTTTTATACCGTCCCATAATATCAGGTTTTGGTCGTGACTGCCACCCCTAATATTAATGTTAGAAACGGTTTCGTTAATACTTTGAATACCGGGGAAAGCCTGTACTGATTGTAGTACATCATTTTCAATTAAGCCGGGCAAAATACTGAATTGATTAAAATCGATGGAAAAGGCACCATCGTCCAGTTTATCGATACCCCGCGTTAAATAGTCGTATAAAATCACCTCTGCCAATCGCTGTTGGTCCGGGATCATAAAAACTTCACCACAGCGCGGCTGTTTGAAAAATTTCACCTCCCTTATCAGCGTCTTGTATCCAACATGCCTGATCTCTATCTGGCCTTTTTCATCTGCATCTTTAAGTTCAAAATATCCACCCTCATCTGTAACGGTGCTTGAATTTCCCAAGCTAACCGTGGCAAACGCAATAGCTCCGCCAGTGTCCTTGTCCTTTAGGTAGGAACACAGCAGCGAAACAGGTTTTACGATGGTTACGATGTTATTGGACAATTGATTAAAGTGGAGTCCCGTAGATTTGTTCAGGTAATTTAGGACCCGTTCAAAGTCCCAGGTCTCAGGAGGTGGGGGCAGGCTAATTTTTTCGATAGTACTCGGTGCATAATTGAACTGAACCTGGTACCGGGTCTGTAACTCGCTAATTATTTGTACCAAATCCTGCTTGTTCGTAGTTTCCTGCGATAGAAGGATTCCCGATGAGAAGAGTATAATAAAGAAGAAAAAAAACCGCTTTGTTTTATTGCTCACGTGGATGAATACTCACTTGGTTGGTTGTCTCGAATTTAAAACTCAAGTCCAGCGGCTCTGTAATAGACTCAAGCGCATTTTCCAGATCGCCATGTTCGAAGCCGCCCGTAAACAGAATTTTGCCGGTAGTCTCACTCATATTTACATCAATAGCGTATTGCCTTTCAAGTTCTGCCATTACTTCAATTAAAGGTAGGTTTCGAAAACTACTGATATTGTTGGTCCATTGAGGTTCAGGGTAATCATTTTGGCCTAATTCCAATCGATTTCCACTTAAGCGAAAATGTTCACCTGCTTTCAAAATTTTCTCCTGTGTGGGCGATACTACTTGTACACTGCCTTCAAAACACTTTACCTCGAAAAAGTCTGTTCTCTGTTTGACGTTAAATTCGGTACCTAATACACTTACTGTACCCGCCGGGGTTTTAACATCAAATGAGTTTCCTTTGGTAACATCAAAAAATGCCTCGCCTTCCAGTTCAATGATCCGGTTGTCCTCCCATGAATCACTGCTATAACTTATTTGAGAAAGTGCATTTACTACAACCACCGAAGCATCGGGTAGTTCCAATTGTCTTTTTTCACCTGCCAATGTCTCTATTGTTACGGAATTATCATCGAAAAGAAAATAGAATAGGGC
>JBPCUI010000176.1:0-4163 GCA_051011235.1 Flavobacteriaceae bacterium | reverse complement strand
AAGTCGAATTACCAGGGTACAGCTTTTGATGTGGTGCTTACTATGAACAAAGTTTCTGAAGACTATACACTCTAAATCCTAACTATAAAGACTTTAAAATGACAAGGAAAATAACAACTATTTTACTGATGCTATGCCTGACTATGTCCCTGAATACGGGTTGCAAGTCGGTTCAAAATGCAAATAAGACACAAAAAGGAGCTGTTGTAGGCGCCGCAGGAGGAGCCTTACTAGGCGGACTTATTGGAGGCGGTATCAAAGGAGCGCTCATCGGAATGGTCATTGGCGGTGCGGCCGGTGCCATTATAGGCAACGAAATGGACAAGCAAGCCAAACGTATCGAAGAAGAATTGCCGGGAGCACAGGTTGAAAGGGTAGGAGAAGGCATCCAGGTAACTTTTGATGATAAAAGCGGGGTCAATTTTGAGTTCGACAGTGCCGACTTAACCGACGAGGCGGAACAGAACCTGGCAAAAATAGCAGAAGTATTCCGGGAGTTTCCGGATACCGATCTCATGATAGAAGGCCATACAGACGACACAGGGAATGATGACTATAATATGAAACTATCCGAAAGACGAGCCAAATCCGTACAGGATTACCTGGTGAATTCAGGAGTAGCATCGAGCCGCATGACCGTAAAAGCTTACGGGGAAACAGCTCCGCGATACGACAATGCAACAAAGGAAGGTCAGATTAAGAATCGCCGTGTTGAAATTGGTATTTCTGCCAATAAGCAGATGATCGAGGACGCAAAAGCCAAATCAGAATAAGGATATCATTCAGATGTTCCTAAACAGACCCGGCTGTAAAAGTCGGGTTTTTTGTTTCTATTACACTTAACTTGCAAGTGTGAAGCAATTTGATGTAATAATTGTAGGAGGCGGACTGGCGGGCCTCACAGCCGCCCTTGAACTCTCCGGTTCTGCAAAGAACGTACTGGTAATCGAAAAAAGCAGCTACCCATGCCACAAGGTTTGCGGCGAGTATGTCTCAATGGAGGTAGTGCCTTACCTGGAATCTCTTGGCATTGATTTGAATGACGCAGTTCGCATCAATAAAATGGAGATTTCGAACAAGAAGGGTAGAATTCTGAAAACCTCACTGCCTCTTGGCGGTATCGGGATTAGCAGGTACGAGCTGGATTACAGGCTGTACCAAAAGGCCCTGGCCCAGGGCGTGGCATTTATTTTCGGAACCGTGACGAATATAGAATTTCGCGATCCTGGATTTAAAATCACCACGGCTCTGGAGGAAGTACTCAGCGCAGAAGTTGTGATTGGGGCTTTTGGAAAGCGATCCAACCTCGACAAAACACTCAACAGGAAGTATATGGAACGACGGGCTCCCTGGCTGGGCGTTAAGGCACATTACAATTACAGTGACTTTCCAGACGATCTGGTAGGTGTTCACTCCTTTGATGGTGGTTATGGCGGACTGTCCAAAACCGAAACAGGCGCAGTAAATTTCTGTTATTTGGCTAATTACAGGAGTTTTAAAAAATATGCTGATATAAACGCCTTTAACCAGAAGGTTGTCTCACAAAATCCCCACCTAAAAGCACTATTTAATAAGGCAGATCTTTTATTTTCAAAACCCTTAAGCATCGCACAAATATCTTTTGAGAAAAAACTTCAGGTAGAAGACCATATAATCATGTGTGGCGATGCTTCCGGGCTTATACACCCACTGTGTGGAAACGGAATGGCGATGGCGATTCACAGTGCGTTGCTTGCATCAGCTCTAATAAAAAGCTATTTGGAAGATATAGATTTCAGCAGGGAGCAACTCGAGCAGACCTATACATCCCAATGGAATAAGAATTTTGGCCAGAGACTTTGGTGGGGTCGGCAATTGCAATCATTGATTATGAATAATTTCATGTCTGATTTGGTCTTGAGAGGATTCGCCATCTCAGATCGGCTTACCGGTGTTATCATCAGGAAGACCCATGGCAAACCAATTGAAATATCATGAATTTCACAACACGAATAGATCAACGGGAAATAATGGACGAGGAAGTGATCGGCAGAAATCAACTGAGATCTGCCTATCAGGATATTAACCGCTCCAATAAAATGTTAGGCGGATACCTGAGTACTTATACGGCCCTTCACAAATTGTGGAGCCGGAACCCAACCGATACGATAAAACTTTTGGATATTGGATGCGGTGATGGGGCCATGCTTCGTTATTTAGCAACCCGCTTTAGAAAAAAAGGTGTTAATGTTAGTTGCATTGGAATTGATCTTAACCAACGGGCAATTGATCTTGCCCGGCATAATTCTGAGGGTTTTGGGGAAATAGAATTTTTAGTAGCCGATATTCTGAACCTAAACCAGTCCTTTCCCCGGCATGATTATGTACTCTGTACGCTTACCATGCATCATTTTTCAGATCATGAAATACCCATTTTGCTGCAGGAATGTAAAAAATATTGCAAAAAGGCAATTGTCATTAACGATTTACAGCGCAGCAAAGCGGCCTACTATTTATTTAAATTCTTTAGCGCTATTTTTATAGTATCATCAGTTGCCAAAAACGACGGATTGGTTTCCATTCGAAAAGGATTTGTCCGAGATGAGTTGGAAACATTTGCAGAACCACACGAAGGCTGGGATCACCAAATCAAATGGAGCTGGGCCTTCAGATATGTATGGGTGATGGAAAACAATCGACCAAAGGAAGAATGAACAACATACGGATCAATACAGTTTCCAAACAATTACCCAGATACAGCAGCGATACCAAAGAGATATTACCTTTTGTTTCCAGCTGGTTGGGCGATCAGGACGAACGTTTTCGCAGAAAAGTCCTGAAAATTTTTGAAGGGGCCGCCGTGGACAAGCGCTACGGCATTATGGACATAGAATCGGTTTTTACCGCTACTTCCTTCGAAGAAAAGAACACCATCTATGTCCGGGAAATAAAAAACCTGGGGGTGCAGGTATTGCAGAACGCTTTGGACCAAAGTGGCTGGAATGCAGATAGTATCGATTATATTATCACAGTAAGTTGCACTGGGATCATGATCCCTTCCCTGGACGCTTATATTGTCAATGAACTTGGATTGCGCACCGATGTGGTGCGTTTGCCGGTTACGGAGATGGGCTGTGCCGCCGGTGTCTCAGGGCTTATTTACGCGAGTAATTTCCTTAAAGCAAATCCAGGTAAGAGAGCTGCGGTCATTGCTGTTGAGAGTCCTACAGCCACATTTCAGCACAATGACTATTCAATGGCCAACATGGTCAGTGCTGCGATCTTCGGTGATGGTGCAGCCTGTGTTTTGATATCTTCGGAGTCAGATGCGACCGGTCCGAGGATCGTAGGGGAGGAGATGTATCATTTTAAAGACGCAACGCATCTCATGGGATTTGATCTTACAAATACAGGTTTAAAGATGATCTTAGATCCAGCGGTGCCTGAGACCATTGCTGAACATTTCCCTGAAATCATTTATCCGTTTTTGGATAAACTGGGTTCTTCCATCGGGCGGGTAGAACACCTTATTTTTCATCCGGGTGGGCGTAAAATTGTACAGACGGTGGAGAATCTATTTGGTCAGTTAGGCAAGAGTATTGAGGACACAAGAGAGACCCTGCGCTTATACGGCAATATGAGTAGTGCCACGGTCTTATATGTATTAGAACGTTTTATTCAAAAAGATTTGCCGGCAGGTGACCAGGGTCTGATACTGAGCTTTGGACCCGGTTTTTCTGCCCAAAGAGTGCTGCTCGAATGGTAAGTATGAGGATATTAGAACATTTATGAACGATTTTCACAAAGCAAAGAGTGGAGAAGACCGAATAATGAAAAAGACCAGATGGGCACTTGTACTGGGTGGTAGCAAAGGTTTAGGTTTTGCCACTGTTCGTAAATTGGGTGAAAATGGATATAGTATCCTTGCTGTTCATCGCGATCGCAAAACAGATCTTACTGTTTTGGACAAGAACTTCGAGAGCTTAAGGGCCGGAGGTGTGGTAGTGCATAATTTTAATGCCGATGCACTAAACAACCAGAGTAGAAATGAACTCATTGCACAAATTGAAAAAATTATTCCTGCCGGGGAGAAGATTAGTGTATTGGTACACAGCATTGCCAAAGGCCACCTCAAACCCATGCTGGCAGGCAAGGGAGATCCACTGGAAGGGGCCGACTTGCAA
>JBPCUI010000175.1:0-15063 GCA_051011235.1 Flavobacteriaceae bacterium | reverse complement strand
TCTCACTTAATAAATTATGAAATCGAATTCGTTCAGCCGGATCTAAACCTGCTGTGGGTTCATCTACGATGATAAGGCGAGGGTCACCAATAAGGGCTTGTGCAATGCCAAATCGTTGTTTCATTCCACCGGAATAGGTACCCAAACTTTTATTTCGTACATGCCATAAATTGGTCTTATTTAATAAAGATTCCACCAGGTCTTTCCGCTCTGCTTTATTGGAAACCCCTTTTAGGGAGGCTATATGATTAAGCATGTTATAGGAACTTATTTTGGGATATACACCAAATTCCTGCGGGAGGTAACCCAGGATTTCCCGTACTTTGGCCTTATCCTTCAGAATATCGATATCACTGAGAGTTACAGAACCAGAATCCGCTTGTTGCAAGGTAGCCAGTGTTCTCATAAGGGATGATTTACCAGCCCCGTTGGGTCCTAAGAGGCCAAACATGCCCTGGGGAATAGTTAGAGATACATCTTTTAAGGCTTGTACACCGTTAGAATATGTTTTGTTTAAATTTTTGATTTGTAATTCCATAATTGAGTTTGGTATGTTGGTTTAAGTAAAAAGTCAAATCTAGTATGATCCATCTCAGGCGACTGGTTCACCGTATTGGTCGCAGATACTTACTAAATTTAGTTAAGTGACACAATATCTTAATTTTATATGGAAAAACGAATCAATTAAAATATTATATACAGATTTCAATATTTCTGATCGTATTTCTTCAATTTAAATTCCTAAAATGTGAATTTGTTTAACAGTGTTTGTAGAAGATTACTACGGAATGATGAGAATTGTCTTTCCAATAAAAAATATTCATTATTTACAGGTTGTTATCCGGCAATTGCATATGACTCAATAATTGCTAAAACTCCTATAACATTGAGCAGTTCATTCCTAATTTTTGTATATTTTAGGCATCAATAATATACGATATGGGCTCGTACTTCTATGGCAGTAATTGGAAGGGGTCTAAAAAGTATAACTGAACATGCACATGAATTTAGATGGATAGAAAAAAATTACATACCTCTTCCCTTGAAGAACTTTATGGCCCCATTTCATGTGATATTATTCGTCAGGATAATGAAATTAGGATTGTTCATCTCAGGGATAAAATGGATGTTTCAAGGACGGTAGGGGTAGTTAGGTTTTATAATACAGATCACAAACCAATTAAATTGGTACATCAGAGGATATTGGCAGGAGGATTGCTTGGAAAGACCCTGCAACAATCCGAAATTAAATACAATAAAGAAACGATTGGCGCTGTGCCTGTAAGATTGCCACGTTGGATAATAAATAACTTTTGCACTAAAGAAGAACATAGTATTGCCATAATCTCAATGATTAATATAGACACTTCTTATGACGGACCACTTCTATATACAAGAATTATTGAAGTCTTACCTCCGGACTTAAGTTCCGAATATGAACTGGATATTATGCGAAAGCAGGATGTTGATCATAATATTTTGCCATTATTTGAAGTAGCCGATTTGAAAATTGAAAATATAATAGTATAAAAAAATGTATAGTTGTATCGTAATCGGGGCCGGGCCGGGAGGCATTGTAGCAGTTAAGGAACTACTTGAAAAAGGAATTGAGGATGTGTTGTGTTTAGAGCAGTCTGATACCCTGGGAGGTGTTTTTGCCAATGGTTATGACAATCTTATTCTGACATCTTCTGTAACCTTTAGTATGTTTTCAGATTACTGGGTAGGGGAAGGTATGGACCATCACTTTTGGAATAAGGATGAAGCCGTTTCCTACTGGAATTCCTATGCAGACCATTTTGGGGTGAAAGAACACATACGCTATAGTAGCAAGGTGGCAGAAGTAGTTTCAATTGAAGATGATCATTGGCAGATTAAGCTAGAATCAGATGAATTCCTCGAAACCAAACGTCTTATTTTGGCTATAGGAAATAACAATGTACCCAAATATCCCGACTGGCAAAAAGAACTCACCAAAGTTTCTTATTCACATTCTAAGGATTATAAAAACGCAAAGGATTTTGAGGGGAAACGGGTTTTGGTTGTGGGTGGTGGTGAATCTGGATCGGATGTAGCCTTTGAAATTTCTAAGGTAGCGAAAGAATGTTGGGTAAGTCTCCGCGAATCAACAGGATGGGTGGTTCCACGACGGCGTGGAGGACATGCAGCAGATGTTTCAACACATCGCGGAATCTGGGATCTGCCCCGTGAATATGGCAAGAAGCTAAGTCCATTCGTGCTGAGGCTTGAACGAGCCAGGAAAGATCCGGTTTTTGATGCCCTGGCAGACCTCAATGAAAAAATTACTGCGGAACGTGGTATCTGGGGGATATTTGGCACCAAGACGCTCGCCTTACCTAAGGCCATTGCACATCATGGATGTAAGGTGGTAGGAGATATTACCCAAGTAGAAAAAGGAGGAAGTAAGTTAAATGCTGTAGACGGCACTTGTATTGAGAATATTGATACTATCGTTTTTTGTACCGGTTATATAAATAAAGTAGATTTTATGCCGGAAGAGCTCAAAAGCTGCGATCCCAGAAAAATGTATAAACATATGTTTCATCCCGAATATGGTGATCGAATTGCCTGGATTGGATGGGCACGACCTGGTTTTGGAAGTCAGTTTCCTATAATGGAGATGCAGTCAAGATATTGTGCGTTAATTTTTAATAATGATATGAAGTTGCCAGAGCCTTCAGCAATGGTAAAATCAGCCCATGAAGATTTTAACGCATACCTTGAGCAATTTGAGAAAAATGCAGAACGGATACGCAGTTTGGTAGATTATCACAGATATATGAACGACATGGCCAAAATTATTGGATGCAACCCACCTTTGCACAAATACTTTTTTATGCATCCGAGATTATGGCTACATCTAATGTACGGTCCTACTCAAGCTACTCAATTCAGACTCCGGGGGCCGGGGAAAAAAGTTAAACTTTCGCATGAAATAATAAATAAGCTTCCTATAAGCACGTATAATCATATTGTTAAAGCAGGACTACGCGGGAGGGTTCAATTTGGGTTAAAAAACTTAATGCCTAATTTTGTTCAAAATTAGTCTGGCCTTGACTGTACTAACATCCCAATTCCAAAATAGAAGTAAATTGATATGAAAAGAATCTTTAGCTTTTATTTTGGGATTATTTGTCTTTCGGGAATATTTTCACCTATAACAGCACAAGAGCAATTACCTGCAAAAAATCATGATATTCCGGAACCTATGATTTTTGATTTGGTGCGCGCATTGGGAGCAAGACAGGGCGAGTTGGAGATTAATGTCCTTGCTGAATTTCCATTGAATAATGCTTCTTCACGGTATATAGAATGGGCACCGGAAATTGAATATGCCATCTGGGATAATTTTGCTGTAGAATTCGAATTGCCTATTGAAGATGATACATTAGAAGCCCTAAAGGCCGCTTTACAATATACTTTCGGTAAATCCAAATCTGGAAACTTTATTCACGGGGCACAATTTATGGTCGAAAAAATAAGGCAAACAAATAAATGGGATCTTAGCCTGCTATATATCCCGGCTTATAGATTTAATGCTACCTGGAGTGTCCTGGCCTTGCTTGGGGTGCGCCAACAGATTGGTGCTGATTCCCAGAATAAAACCACGACCCTTCTTCTGAATGCAACAATTTTTGCAGATATTTCTGAACGTACCACCCTGGGATTGGAATTCAATAATTCCGACCCTGGGAATTTTGATGAAGAGGAGGAACTTGAATTACTTGCTATGCCTCAGGTACATATAGAATTCTCTGAACACTGGTCATTACAAACAGGTGTAGGCTGTGAGTTTGGGTCTTCAAAAGTTAATGTTACTGGTGCATTACGTATGATAGCAGAATTCTAGCAACACTCCTTTTTATTCTCTATTGGGCACTAATAGTCTTCTCTTTCTTTGATTTGATCAATGGTTCCTCTTTCTTATCATTAACAAAATACATGTCCATCATACCCTTGTTTTTAACATGTATCTGTCCACGATGCTCACAGGTATAACGGTCCCTTATTAGCAAATAGGTACTTTGGGATACATTTACCCTCCCCGGTTCGGATAAAGATTCCATTCGAGATGCGACATTAACAGTATCTCCCCATATGTCATAGGCAAATTTTTTGGTACCCACTACACCTGCAACAATTCCTCCGGTATTGATTCCAATACGGACATCGAATGGAACAATACCCTTAGGTGGATTTTGTTTAGTTTCTTCCATCACCCGGGCTACTTCAAAAGCGGCCTGCACCATTTTATGCGGATGGTCTTTGGAAGGAAAGGGTAACCCTCCTGCGCACATATAGGCGTCGCCTATTGTTTTTATTTTTTCAAGACCGTATTTCTCGATGATGGCGTCGAACTTTGAAAAATAATAATCCACAGTTTTAACCAGTAATTCTGGTGACAGGTTCTGTGAATAGCTGGTAAAGCCCTTAAAATCAGTAAACATTACGGTAACGGATTCAAATTTTTTAGCCTTAACCTTACCATTTTGTTTCAGTTCCAAAGCGGTCTCATCCGGAAGGATGTTGAGTAAAAGGTTTTCAGATCGGTTTTTCTCCTCTTCGATGATTTTATTGGTTTTCTTCACATAACGGTATCGTTTATAGGATCCAACAGCAAGTACAAATACTAAAAGCAGCCCCAAAACAGTTCCGTAGATGACATACTGCTGCCTTTTGGCCTGTAAGGTGGCGATCTCTTTCTCCTTATTAAGGAGACCTATTTTATCCTGATTCTGCTGATTTTCGAAATCAAACTGCAATCCTCTTATTTTATCATCAGTTTCCATATTATAGATGGAATCTTTCTGAGAGAGAAACTTCGTCTGGTAATCATAGGCTTTATTGTAATTTCCTATTGAAGCATGCGTCTCGGATAACCCTTGATAAATATCTCTTAGACCCTTATTGGTCTGAAGTTCCACCGCAAGGGATTCTGCCTCTTCATAAAGATCAACAGCTTTGTTAAAGTTGGTATTTTTATACATCCCACCCAGTCCGATAAGAGCATTAAGTGTTTCCAGTTGCTGATTTTTCTCTTTGGCAGTTTTATATGAAAGATTTAAATAATCTATGGCTTTATCCTGATTACCCCTGGCGTTTTCAATTACCCCCATTTCTTTTAGAATATGAGCGTAATCAGATGTATTCTCGGTTAAGGGTAAGGCCAATTGATAGGCTTCCAAGGCCAATTCATACTTCTGCAACTTATTATAGATCTCACCCTTCCCCATGTAATAGTAGGTGGTAATCTGGGGATTTTGAATACCAGGGAGATACTTTTCCATACGTTCGAAGTACTCCAGGGCTTTGTTGTAGTCCTTCAGATCGCCATAGACTGCTCCTATATTGGGTAACACCGAGGTAATTCGAAATGTATCCTTAGTTTTCTCTGCAAAGTAGAGCGACTGCAAATAATAATCTAGGGCCTTGTCACTACCTCCCTGACTTAAATACACACCCCCGAGATTATTGAGAATATTAGCCATCCCACTAGTATCTTTCACTTTCTCAAAGCTTTCCAGAGATTTAGTCCAGTGATCCATTACAGCAAGGTAATTTCCTTGGTAATAGTGCCCCAGGCCGATATATTTTTGTGCTAAAGCCTGACCGGCTTCATAGTTAATATCAACCGCCAGATCACTTGCTTCCCTGGCATAGGCTATTGCACTCTCAATATCCTCGTTTGAAAGGACCGCAAGACTAAGTCGGTTTAAGGTATTTACAACAGCTGTATCCCGAAGTCCCTCTTTAACTGCCCTTTTAAGGCTGTCTATTTCAGAAGTTTGGGATATGAGGGGACCTGCCTTAAAAAATAGAGCACATAACAGGGTAATACAGAATTTTTTATTTCCCAATAAACTCATCTAGATGCCTATATTTAGTCTTTTACCACCGTATAAACGTTCACATCGTCCTTGGTTGTGATCCGAATAAAATACATACCCTCTGGATAGCTGGCCATATTTATTTCATGGGTAATTGGGCCATTTCTGCCATCTAAGGTAGTGTTAAGATATAAAATCCCAAAGATATCAAAGATATCCAGGGTAACCACTTCCGAAATATTCTGGTCAATATACAATAGTCCATTCACCGGGTTAGGATACAGAATGAAAGATACGCCTGTACCGGTGCTGCCAGAATCACATCTGTTGGAATTGGCATTGGCATTGGAAGTCGTTGAACTTTTATGCGTGCTGTTCCTGCTTGTGAGTTCCCATTTCAGGGTATTGCCATCAAAACGAATTGAGAAGGTACCCTGTCCAGATAAAAAGATAAAGGGTAATTCCCCGATATATTGCGCGGGCCCGGTTAACTGATTTTCCGGCCCTTCAGCAATATAAATGGTCTCGTCATTAGGATTTTCATAACGGTAATGAGCGATGTAGAATAAGCCATCCGGGTCACTGAAATTTTCCTCTACACAATCCAGGTAGGTCCTTATTTTTCTAAGGTGTTTACCTGTTGGGTTAATATATAGCGTCCCAATTTTTGTGTATTGTATCTCATAATTTTGAGGTTCTGCGATTTTAATAAAGAAGACTCCCGTTGCACCGGGCGTATAGGCAACTCCATTTGCATCTTCAAATATATATGTGATCCCGTCAGGGAATACATCTGCCTCAGTCTCTTCATATTCGTAGCCTTCAAGACTGATATCAATCAGAGATGGGTCTATTTCATCACCCTGATCAATAACCAGATCACCTACAGACACTGTTAAGCTAGCAGGGTTGATGACAATTGTTCCTGATCCGTATACAATATTAAAATTATAGGCTATAGGATCGAGAACTGTTCCTGGGAATGATGAGTGTATTTCAGGAGACGGAGTAACATCGAGTCCGGTTATCAAATTCAAAGAATAAAATCGGGTAATAGGCGTATCGTCATCTCCATCGTAAACGACGGCAAAGACTTCGGAATAATCGTTCAAATCTGATTCCCCGCCCAGGTCACCATCATTTACAAGGGCTTTAAACCCATTTTCGATAGAGCCGAAGGAGGCATTTCCCTTAAAGAGATCTTCACTGTTTACCAGAGCTTTAAAATCATTCACCAATGCCTTAAATCCGTTAATCAGATAATCGGAATAATCATCAAAATGAGAGGTATTGAGATTAACCAGATTCATTTCGTTTACCAGAGCCTTAAATCCGTTCTGGAGTGTCCTTTCGGTAGATATCCAGCTTCCATCCTCAAGGAGGTTTAATATGGCCAACTGTTCATCGTTCACAAGGGCTTTAAACCCATTGATCAGGGCCAGAGTGTTCTCAGGATAGAAAGTGGCCGAATGTGCCTCTGAAATGGTGGCCAGGAATTCTGTATTATTTGATATTCCTGTTGGATCATAGATATAATTCAAATCCAGATTAATGGCTTCCCCATATTTTGTAACCACTGGCTCCGGAACAATTAAGAGGTCCTTTTTAGTGACGGTGAAAGACCCGCTTATGAAATTAACCACAAAGTCTTCTAAAGCAGCTAATTGATCTTCAGTTGCATTTTCAAGGTCAAATTCTGGAAAAACGCGGTAGTTAGCTACTTTAGGATAAGGCGGAACGGCCCCTGTGGTAAACACAATATTTGGCAGATCCACTCCAATTTCAACATCTTCGGGAAGTCCCTCCAAGGTGTAACCGAACTCGTAATCTTGCCCATATTCAATACTCGTATCATGAGCGATTACATGGAGAGCTAATAGCCCTTTGTCCAGTAAAAAGATAGGATTTGATTTACCTCCATCTGTTCCCAGCGGAACTGTCGAATTTGTAAATACGGTCACTGGTTCATTCCCAATAAACGGACCGACCAGGGCAACTATTTCATTTTCATTTACCTCGATAATTTCTAATTCTTCCTCGTCACCATATAGCACTTTAGGTGCTTCAGGGAAATATGCCCCATTTAAGGTAAGCCTTAAGGTGTCTACACTGATAACCCCTTCCTCTCCTGAGGTAAATTCTGTTGTATATCCCGTAATAACCCCGGTTTGTGTTGCAATTTCGTTAAAAGCCTTAGCGGCGTTAATGACCCCGGCACCTACCTGGTCTGCATTACCGGCCGGAGTTGCCGTAACTTTAAATAGTTGAAGCATATCTACAGATTCTGTCCCATACCAGGAAGGTAATGCAGATTTCATTAATGCAAAGGCCGCTGCCACATGTACGACAGAAGCGGAAGTGCCAAAAAAGTTCTTAAATTCATCTCCATCAACCGGGACGCCTTCTACTTCATCCTGACCTATGGTTAGAACATTAGTATTCACCCCGTCAAAAGACGCCAAAACGGCTTCAGTACTGCTACCGTCCGGCAGTGTTCCTCCAAAGGAAGAGAATGTCTGAGGTTCGGGACTTGCCGCTTTACGAAAATCTACCGCACCAATGGCAAAAGCTTGTGGCGTCATCTGATGTCCCATAATAGTAGAGGCACCATCAAAATGCTCCAATACCTCAAGATTATTTGCAACGAAGATAATGTACCTAAAGGGAAGCGATCCCGGGTCCCCATTAGCACTCGTAATCAGAAAATTGGCCTCCCCATCTGCGGTCGCCCTAAAAGTAATGTACTCAATAGGATCTCTAGCGTCATCATTAATCTCATCTTCACCCTCATTATAGTAATTATTGCCGACGAGCAATCGTTCCTGATCGTCAACGACCCAAAAATCCAAATCATTTGCCGCACCTAGTGCGTTATCCTGAGAGGCAAAGTTTTCGGCCCATTGCATGACGATCATATAGGTTTCTCCGGATTTTACTCTGAATCTTTGATAAATATCTTCAGAACCATCCGAATTAGTTCCAAAGACATGTGCTACAGCATCCGGATCTGTTACAAAATCAGGGATGTTGTTATCATTAGATTCTTGAAAAATAGCCTGGTAGGCATTATCATAAAAATTACCGGCAGAAGTGAAGTAGTAGTTATCATTTGCAGTAAATGTCTGGATAGCTACTCCAATATTGCTTATTCCAAACATAGGTTCCCCCGGAAAGGTTATATCATCGACCCCAATAGTATTCTCAGCAGTACCCAAATTTTGAATACCCAACTCAAAATCCCTTGGAGATAAAACTCCTGTACGAAAGGTGAGGCTGGCACCCGGTGCAATATCATGGGCTATATGACCCATGGCCCTGCCCTCGTCAGAGATTGAACTGAAGGTATATGGATAATCTTTAATGACATTAACCGGCGTGTCATACCCATTAGGGTTACCTATACCTACTATACCCGGCAGATCTCCATTCCCCACATCTATGGCCTCATTGGTAGGCTGTCCCGGTTCTGGTGGGTTGGCATCCCAGCTATTAGAGAACAATACTATATTTACTCCGGTACCGTCTACTGGCCGGCTATCCCCGTCCGGGGTTACGATCCGGAAAGATTCTCGGACTATGCTGGTAGTTTGGGTGCTGTCTCCCTGAGTAACGGCATCCCCAGTTTCTTCCAGTTTGCCGGATGTGAAAGGTGTATAGAGTGCTTGTGCAGATTTAATGATCTCAAAATAATCAGTTAAGGCAGGCAGAGGTGTGTTAGGCGGAGGGGGAGGTAGAATTTTATCAATTGGGAAAAATACGTCTATTGCAGCCAATTCTTCTGAAATGATCACAGCTGGATCTATAATAAAATCAGAATTCAGTGGGTTTGCATCATAGTTCAATCCAAAGATATCTTCCAATACATCAATAACTGCTTGTGTTTGTCCATCAAAAGGGACTATTTGTATTAGTACTTTCTCATTTGCATCTATTTGATAAATTATGGAGGAAGGCGTGTCACCTGCCGTTCCAGCACCTAACGAAATGAGTTCCGGGCCTACAAATCCTATAGTCTTTCCATTTCCTGGCCCAATTACCGGAAAAATAAAGCCATCTTCTTCACAAACAGAAGAGCCTGCATCGGTCCTAATTTTGATCTCATTACTTCTGTCAAAAACTACCGTCCATTTGGCATGACCATTATCTGCAAACACAACAGGAATTACCTTTTCGTGTGTTCCCGGTTCAAAAGTGTTGATACCCGGAAATTTTTGGATTCCCTCATATTCAGATTCATCGATCTTATCGCTTAAAAATATATAACTGTCCTCCTCATCCACAGTTATGGTCTTGTTGGTTGGATTGGTGTACCCAAAATAAGCGCGGTAAAGGCCATTGCCAATATCTTCGGCACAGGTAAACAAGGTAACATCTTTATTACCACCCTTGGGACCTCCTTTTCCTTTTTGTGCTGCCATCGGCAATGCCATACAAAATAACACTACAAAAAGACCTATATATTTTAGTAATACAGTTTGCCCAAATCGTTTTCGAATAATGTGTACCATAATTATTGTGTAAAAGTGCTTCATTTAGCAGATTACTTTTGTTTTTGTATTACGGATGCATATCTGACACATCCTATTTTCTTGGGGGAAGTATTCCGTA
This sequence comes from Flavobacteriaceae bacterium, assembly GCA_051011235.1. Classification (GTDB taxonomy): domain Bacteria; phylum Bacteroidota; class Bacteroidia; order Flavobacteriales; family Flavobacteriaceae; genus JAHEJJ01. The sequence goes on along the minus strand of JBPCUI010000175.1, from coordinate 4,606 downwards.
TGGCGAGACCGATTCTGGTTTGCAGGCTTTGCCTGTTATTGAATTACACCTTGCCATACTATTTAGTTAAATTTTCCAGTAGCTTTAATCAGAAGATATATTCTAATGCAGGCTATAAAGAATTGTACTTAGGTTAATTTAAAATAGATAAGAGGTAGAACTAAGATACGATTAAAAAACGTTATCAAATAATTCTCAAAAATTCATGCAAAATCCGGGGAGGATCAATGATAGCCAAGATATTAATAAAATCAGTTTATAAGGACTAATCTCTTTACTAACAGGATAAAATGCTTCAATTTTAGGATTATCGGTATAATTCTGATTCATATCTGGTGATATGCAAAAAATGGATGATAAATATTGTGTTATTTACATTTTTATGCACCTGCTAAATTATATGGCTTTTGATCCTGATAGTCAATGCCAATCAATTCATAAAGTTTTTGCCCACAGCATAGGCGAGATAAAGAATTACCAGAGCCAGGCCTTCGTGTTTCTGTATCCCTTTTTTTCTTATGAGCAGCCAAACGAAAATTATGCTATAGATAAACAAGATTGGGAGGTCAAACCGAAGGATATATTGATCGACCTTTATCGGCGAAATCAGAGAACCAAGGCCCAGGGGAACCAAAAGGTCAAAGATATTGCTACCTACTATGTTCCCCACGGATAGACTTGTCTGACCTTTTGATAAGGCATTTAAGGAGATAGCGAGTTCTGGCAGACTGGTTCCTAATCCAATTATGACCGCGCCAATGAAGGATTGACCCACACCCCAGTTTTCAGCGATTACAATGGCCTGTTCAATGGCTACATGGGAACTCAGGATCACAACACCTAAACTCCCTGCCAGCAAGGCAATTTGAAACCAGATACCAAAGGTGGATTTTTCTATTACTGGCTTAATTTTTTTACGCACCTTGCGTTCCCGTTGCAAAAGTGTGTAGATATACAACAGGAAAGCCATGATCAGTAAGGCACCATCGTTCCAGGTAATTATACCATCAAAGGAAACAAGCGCCAACAAAATTACCGAACCAACTAGCTCAACTCCTATTTGCCGTGCCTGGATCTTACCAATATGAACAAAATAAAATAATGCGATAACTCCAACAACGATACTGATCTGACATATAGAACTACCAATGGCATTGCCGGTTACCACCCCGGATACATCAGTACCTGCCAAATTAAAAAAAGCTCCCTCTATTGCCACAACCAGTTCAGGAAGGTCTGTCCCAAAGGCAAGTATGGTAAGTCCGATGAATAACTCAGAGATCCTGAAGCGTCGCGCAATTTTTATGGCATATTTTACTGTAAATTCCGTACCCAGCCACAGTCCGAAAACACCTAAAACTAAAAAGGCAATATCACTCATTGACGCTATCTTGGTTTATCAAAATTAAGGGTCGTAACAATTATCAACAATGACTGAAATCATTGGTGAACCTTTATCTTTATAATACCTTGTGATGTAAATAAAACCGCTGTGGTTTAACGGCTCCATTCAAGGTCAATTCCATAGTAATTTATAGGGTACTATGATTAGTAATATATTTTCCATAGAGGTTACCCGTATAATCAGCCTTTTGAAGAGCGACGGGCATAAAGGGCTGGACAGCAAGGAGGTACAAAATAGAATTGCCCGCTTTGGCAAAAACCAAATCCCGGAGAAAGGCCCTAAAAAGAAGCGATTTATTCTGGCAGATCAATTCGTGGATCCTATTATCTACATCTTGTTAGTCGCTTTCTTATTAGCGTTACTCCTTGGCGATTGGCCCGAAGCCGTAGCCATCTTAGTGGTTATCCTGATTACTGTTGGTATCGGCTATTTTATGGAGCTTCAGGCAGTACGTGCACTGGAGAAGCTTCGTAAAATTGGGCAGGTTCTCACCCGTGTTATCCGGGATGGTCAATTGCAGGTTGTGAAGGCTTCCGGGCTGGTTCCGGGAGATCTCCTGGTTCTGCACGCAGGTGACATCATCGCGGCGGACGCCCGTTTAATTGAGGTAAAGCGATTGAAGGTAAAAGAAGCCGCCCTGACCGGTGAAAGCCTGGATATCGAAAAGAATACCGCAGCACTCCCCCTGAACACCTTACTCCATGAGCGTACCAATATGGTCTACAAAGGCACATTTGTGGTCAGTGGATCCGCCAAGGCAATGGTAGTTGCAACCGGACCAAATACAGAACTCGGCCAAATACAGATGTTGAGCCAGGAGGCTGAGAAAGGGCAAACCCCCATAGAAAAAAAATTGGGCCAACTTAGCAGATGGCTCATTGGATTTACCCTCTTGTTGGCTTTCCTGGTCATTGTTTCAGGAATTCTCAGCGGGATGGACCTGATGTTCATGATACAAACCGGACTCGCCCTGGCTGTCGCAGCTATTCCCGAAGGTTTACCCATAGTTGCTACCATTGCCCTTGCCAGAGGCATGATACAACTCTCCAAAAAACAAGTGGTTATCAAAAAGCTCGAGGCGGTTCATACCCTGGGGGCCACCAATATTATCTGCACCGACAAAACCGGAACACTTACTGAAGACAAACTGGCGGTTCATACCCTCGCCTTTGCCGGGAAACAGGAATATGAAGTCAGTAAACAACAAGATGCCTTAAGACTTTTGGCTTACAGGCGTCGGGATCTAAAGGAAATGATTACCGCAAGTATCCTGTGTAATGAAAGCCCTGCTAAATTGGAAGATCGCTTTGGAGAAAGTATAGACGTTGCCTTGCTAGATTTTGCAGACAATATGCAATATGATCCGTTAGCCGTACGAAAGGAACGGCCCCAGGTTGTGTCAATGCCTTTTGATACAGAGCGCAAATACATGGCCTCCATCAACCGCAATCCTGAAAATGGCCATACCCTTTATGTAAAAGGGGCTTTTGAGGTTGTGGAAAACCATTGTGACAAAATCATTACCAATGGGCATGTGACAGCATTCGAGGATAAAGCAGCATGGTATCAGCGCGTCGACCAAATGGCCTCACAGGGATTCCGTACCCTGGCGCTGGCCTATCGGAAATTTGACAAAATACCTGAAATGGATGACCTTCTGAAAGGATTGACCTTTATAGGTGTTATCGGGTTTATTGATCCGGCACGAACCGATGTCAAAGATACCATCTCCGTATACAAAAATGCTGGTATCAAAGTAGTCATGATGACGGGGGATCATCCGGGTACTGCAGGTAATATTGCCCGGGAAATTGGCTTGACTGAAGAAGAAGACGGAAAGGATCAGCTGATTCACAGCAGAGAAATCAATCGCCTGTTGAAAGGAGATCAACGTCAACGGCAACGCTTGTTGCAAACCAAGGTTTTTGCAAGGGTTACCCCAAAAGAAAAACTGCAGTTGATAAAGTTCTTCCAACACAACAATAACACTATTGGTATGTTAGGTGATGGGGTAAATGATGTTCCAGCCTTGCGGCAGGCAGATATCGGAATCGCCATGGGCATACGGGGAACTGAAGTGGCCCGGGAAGCTGCCGATATTATCCTGAAAAATGACCGATTCACAGCTATGGAGCTGGCGATAAGACAGGGCAGGTTGATTTTTGAGCATATACGGCAATTCGTTGTCTATCTCTTATCCTGTAATTTAGCCGAGATTGTCTCTGTGGGTGTAGCCGCTATTGTGGTGCTTCCGGCACCATTACTTCCATTGCAGATTCTATTTCTCAATCTGGTGACTGATGTTTTTCCCGCATTGGCCCTGGGCTTTGGGAAAGGAGAAAAGGACCTGATGGATCAACCCCCCAGGAAACCTACAGAGCCTATTATGACCCGGGAACTGTGGATTACCACGGTAATCTGCGGGATGAGTATTACCCTTGCCGTGTTGGGTATAACAGCATATGCCCACCTCGGGTTGCGATTGTCTCCCATGGAGATTAACAACATGGCCTTTTATACCTTGGTTGTGGGTCAATTACTAAACATATTTAACATGCCGATGAGGAATTCGTCCTTCTTTTCTAATGAAGTAACCAAAAATCCCTGGGTCTGGGCGGCCCTGGTTTTATGTACCCTGATCGTATTAATATCGAACCTCATCCCTATTGTTGCAGAAACCCTTTCCCTCGTGAAATTATCACTACAGCAGTGGGGTATTATTGCCGTTTTTGGGTTTGGTTCGCTGGTACTGACACAGCTAGTAAAACGTCTGGGGGGTACCGTTTGAATTAGATTTGATGTACGAAATAAGCGGTATGCAATAGGCTTTATCTTATTGTTTTTAGGATTAAAGGCCGCTTACTGCATTTCTGTTCTCTTCTAAATCTATTTTGAATTACTCTCTTTCGAGACTTGGTTTGACACGTTGTTAAGGAGGTTCATAACCTTTGTAGGTTGATCTTTAGATAACCTTATCTCCTTTTCTTTATGATAAATGGTTAGGCCTTCACCTTTTTCCAGGGAATAAGTCACCGTATCCTTCTTGATGTTCACCTTAAGCAATTGTCCACGTATCGTTAATGGGAAACTTACATCTTCGGCCTGTCTGGGGCTTGTAGGGTTGAACGATATCTTTCCTCCGTAATCGCGCAGCCCGGCAAAACCATAAACGACGGCCATCCACGTTCCGCCCATGGAAGC
>JBPCUI010000174.1:0-12042 GCA_051011235.1 Flavobacteriaceae bacterium | reverse complement strand
TGTCACCCCTCAGTTTTAAAACAGCGAGGTATTCTATAATTCTTCTCTTCACATCCTCAAGGCCATAATGGTCTCTGTCTAATATGCGCTGTGCCCTTTTTAGATCGAATTTGTCTTTGGAAAAATGATCCCACGGTAGTTCCAGATAAAGATCCAGATAATTGCGCTGGATAGAATACTCGGCCACTTGTGGGTTCATCCGCTGCATTTTAGCAAGCTCTTTGTTGAAATGCTCTTCAACTTTCTTATCCCATTTCTTTTTTTTAGCCTTGACCTGCATTTCCTGAATTTCCTCATCATAAGAAACCCCGCCAAGCTCTTCCTGAATGGTTTTCATCTGCTGGTGAAGGAAATATTCCCTTTGTTGCTGATCCAGATCGCTTCTCACCTTCGACTGAATGTCTTTTTGAAGTTCCAACTTTTGATACTCCACATTCATATACTTTAAGGTGGTCAGTGCCCGTTCCTGAAGATTTCCTATTTCGAGCAATTCTTGTTTTTCCTTAACGTTGAGGTTGAGGTTAGACGAAACGAAATTGATCAGGAAGGAATTGCTCTGTATATTTTTAATTGCAAAAGAGGCCTCACTGGGGATATTGGGATTCTCTCTGATGATTTTTAGGGAAAGGTTTCTGATCGATTCTATAATTGCCAGAAATTCTTTATCATCGGCATAGGGCCTTTTTTCTTCAGCCTCCCGGACAATAGCCGTCATATAAGGCTGTTCGGTTAACATTTCCGAAATTTCAAATCGCTTTTTCCCCTGCAGAATAACGGTGGTATTTCCATCGGGCATTTTCAGTACCCTCAGAATTCTCGCTACAGTACCAAGCCTGTGAATATCTTTGATTCCCGGATTTTCAGTCTCTTCGTCCCTTTGAGACACTACGCCTATGACTTTTGAACCCTTATTTGCGTCTTTTATTAAATTAATCGAGGTATCCCTGCCTGCCGTAATCGGTATTACCACTCCGGGAAATAATACTGTATTTCTCAAAGGTAATACGGGCAAAGTTTGGGGGAGGCTCTCATTATTCATCTCCTCTTCATCCTCCGGAGTTAACAAGGGTATTAATTCGGAATCCTCGTCAATACCCTGCAACGACATATTGTCAAAATTTGAAAATTTAAATTCTCCCATATCTATATAATCGGTCATTCTGTCATTCAAAGACAGAATATAAACTTTACTTCAGTTATAATATAAGCCGCAAATGCCTGGAAATAAGTGTTACAGACTTTATTGGGCTCCTTTTTCACTAATAAAGGGCAATTCTCATGCCAACCAAATTTAATTTCCGAAAAACTGTAACAATGCATAACTTGATTTATCTATAAGACAAAGCATCTACTTTTTTGAGCCAAAATAGAGAACATATTGATACCCTATTGGAGTGGTGTTTAGAAGGAAAACAAAGTGCGCAACTGGAAGTGTATAACAGATACTATAGGGCCATGTATAACACCTCAGTGAGAATTGTAAAAGACAGTGGAGAAGCCGAAGACGTGATGCAGGAATCGTTCTTAAATGCTTTTACCAAACTACAGTCCTTTAAAGGGGAAGTTACTTTCGGTGCCTGGCTAAAGCGCATAGTGATAAATAACAGTATATACCACTACAGAAAGCAGCAACAAAGAAATGAAGTCTCGCTGGACGATAAATTATACAAGGTCGAAGATAATGATGGGGTTGTACAGGATCATGAGAGTACAAAACAAAAGGCTCAAAAAGTGATGGAAACCATGAGCCGTTTAAAAGACAATTACAGAGTTTCTTTGACCTTACATCTTATAGAAGGTTACGACTATGAAGAGATCAGTGAAATCATGGACATTAGCTATGCGAATTGCAGGACAATGGTTTCAAGAGCCAAGGAGAGTTTGAGAAAAAAAATGATAAGTGCTTGATTATGAGTTTACAAAATGAAAATATAGAAGAATTGTTCAACCAGCTTCGGGGATCCTTTGATAATGAGGAACCAAAAGCAGGTCATAAGCAGCGATTTATTGAGAAACTAAATACCTCAAAAGGTGTTGTTACTCTAAAGCCTCAAAGGCGAAACTGGTGGAAACCAATTTCAATTGCGGCCAGTGTTGCCCTTCTTCTAAGCCTGGGTATAGGATACTACGGCAATCAACAAAGTGTTGAACAGCGAGTTGCTGAAATCTCGCCAGAAGCCTCTCAGACCCATTTCTACTTTGCTAACCTCATTGAAGAGCAAGTAAAAGTTCTGGAAGAACAAAGCAATCCGGAAACCAAGGAGGTTATTGCTGACGCTATGATCCAGCTTCAAAAATTAGAAGAAAATTATACCAAGCTGGAAAACGATTTGCTGGAAGGAGGCGATAGTAAATTAATTCTCAGCGCAATGATCACCAATTTCCAAACCAGAATTGACCTGCTGGAAGAGGTCATGAATCAAATTAATACAATTAAGAACATAAATACATACGATGATGCGAACTATACTATTTAAATATGCCATTTTAGTTCTTTTAATTTCCCCCACAACTCTTGTAGCTGGTGGCGGTAATTTAAAAGGCAAATACACCAAGGAGAAGACAATTAAAAAAGAGTACGACGTTAATGCTGACGCTCTGTTAAAGGTCAGAAACAGCTATGGAAATATCACGCTGAATTCATGGGACCAAGACAGGATCGAAATAGAGGTCCATATAAAGACCAATGGGAATAACGAAGAGAAGGTGCAAAGCCGTTTGGACGAAATAAATGTAGAATTCGAAGCCAGCAGCAGCATGGTCTCCGCTAAAACACTTTTTAATAAAAGTGGGAAAAGCTGGGGCTGGAACTGGGGCCGTAAGAACAATGTAAATGTTCAGGTGAATTACACTATTAAACTTCCTGTGAAGAACAGTATTCACCTCAACAATGATTACGGTGGTATAATGATAGACCGGATTGACGGGCATGCTAAGATCAGTTGTGACTACGGGCGTCTGGATATTGGAGAACTTCGGGGCAGGAATAACCAACTGAGTTTTGACTATACATCCAAATCGAACATAGGTTTTATAAACAGTGCAGAAATCAATGCCGATTATTCGGGCTTTACAATTGATAAAGCAGGAGATCTTATTCTGAAAGCAGATTATACCAACAGTACCATAAACTCAATGGGTAACCTCGATTATTCGACCGATTACGGAAGCCTGGAAGTTGGCGAAGCGCAAAGCATCACCGGCAACGGAGATTATGTAAAAGTCCGTCTGGGTACTATATACGGCAATTTGGATATCAATGCCGATTACGGCTCACTGCATATTGATAAAATGGCTGAAGATGCGGGGAATGTTAGTATCCGAACAGATTATACCGGAATCAAAATAGGATATGACGCCAACTATGCTTTTAATTTTGAAATTATTGCAGAATATGCAGGTGTTAGCGGTCGTGAAGATTTTGAAGTAAATATCAGTAAGGAACGCTCGTCTGAGAAATACTATAAAGGATACCACAAGACTGAAAACAGCGGTAATAACATAAGTATTACAACAGACTATGGCAGCATATCATTTACAAAAAAATAATCGGAACAATTAAAACACTTCTAAAGAATAAATCATGAAGAAAATAATAACACTAACACTAGCTTTAGTAGTGGCCGCTACTGTGAGCGCACAATGGAAAAAAGTAAAGGGAAACGGCAAGGTTGTGACCATCGATCGCACAACCTCAGACTATGATGATATAGCGGTAGCTGGCTGGTTCGACGTAGAACTAGTGGCCGGCACCGAGGGTAGGCTAAAAATAAAAGGGGAAGAGAATTTACTCGAGTATATAAAGACTGAGGTGAAGGACGGAAAACTGATCATTAAGGTCAGGAACGGCGTAAACCTAAAACCGTCCAGCTGGGGGAAAGACGGAGGTATATATGTGACCGTACCTGTTGAGGAAATATCGTCCGTGTCCCTTTCGGGTTCAGGTGATATTGTTGGAAAAACTGCTATTAAGACAGATTCTTTCAGTACTCAAATTGCAGGCTCTGGTGACATAACCCTGGAAGTAGAAGCAGAATCCGTAGAAGCTGCGCTTTCAGGGTCCGGTGACATTAATCTAAGTGGCAAAGCCAGCAGTTTTGACGTGCGGGTGTCCGGATCCGGTGATGTAAAGGCCTATGAATTAAACGCGAACAAAGTTGAAGTAAGTATTTCCGGATCTGCCGACGTCAGGGTAACTGCCAACGAAATGCTTTATGCCAGGGTATCGGGGTCTGGTGATATTCACTACAGAGGTAATCCTTCAAAAATAGACAGCAAGGCTTCGGGATCCGGCGATATATCCAAGGGTTAAGAGATTAAAATCAAAAAACAATTATTAAGGTATGCCCGGGACTTCAATCCCGGGTATTTTTGTTAACACGCGTAAGCAATACAGCCCCAAAGAGGAAGAAAATACCCAGGAATATTGCCGCATTCCGCATACTTCCTGTGGCCTGTGCCACAAATCCGTAGAGAAAAGTACCTATAACAATACCAATCTTTTCCGATACATCATAGAAACTAAAAAAGGAGGTCGTATCGATTGTCGGGGGTATAAATTTGGAATAAGTTGATCTCGACAGTGCCTGTATCCCTCCCATCACCAGACCGACACAGGCTGCCGCTATATAGAACTCCATTGGTGATATCAGATAGTAGGCATAAACACATATCCCTATCCAGAGAATATTAATAACTATCAAGGTCCTTATATTGCCAAATGCTTCAGATGCCCTGGCCGTTAGAGTGGCCCCGATGATTGCGACTATCTGGATCACCAAAATACTCACTATTAAACCGGTTGTTCTTTGGCTATCCGAGCCCCATTGAATTTCTTCTTCACCGAAATAGGTAGCGATGAGCATCACGGTCTGGACGGCCATACTGTATACAAAGAATGCTACCAGGTAGCGTTTCAGACGTGTCTCATTTCCCATTTGGCGCCATACACTCCGCAATTCCCGAAAACCGTTGAGGACTACATGATGTCTTTCACCCTGGCGCTTGTTTCCCTTTGGCAGATGAAAAAAAGTGTACTGGCTGAACAGCATCCACCATATACCGACAGATACGAAGGAGAGCTTCATGGCCTTAAATTCTGCTGGTTCGGTTTCTGTGCCTTCAAAACCAAAGAGATCAGGATACATTACCATGGCCAGGTTAAACAGAAGCAGTAAAACGCTTCCAATATATCCCATTGAGTATCCCTTGGCGCTGATTCGGTCCTGTTGTTCGGCAAAAGCTATATCGGGCAGGTAAGAATTATTAATAGCGAAACTCACCCAAAATCCTACCAGGCCGAAGAAATAGAATACAAGTCCTATATAGATCTGCTCCAAAGAAAACCAGTAAAGACCCATACAGGAAAGTGCCCCCAGGTAGCAAAAAAACTTCATGAATATCTTTTTGTTTCCCAGATAATCTGCGATCCCTGATATTAGCGGAGTTATAAGGGCAATAAAAAGAAATGCTGCAGAAGTCACATAGCTGATGAGCGGTGCCCTGGCAATCTCGCCTCCAAAAACGGCTATTTTTTCTATTCCAGCTGTCCTGAACAGTGCACCGTAAAATATGGGAAATACCGCCGACGCTATTACCAGGCTATACACAGAATTGGCCCAGTCATAAAAGGCCCAGGCATTGAGCAATTTCTTGCTTCCTTTGATGGGGGTTGGTCTAGACATGTAATAAAAAAAGCTGTTCAGTGATGAACAGCTCCGAAGATACAATTATTCCGTAATCTGAGAATCCAATGATTCTTACTAATTAAAGGATGTAACACCGTATTTTTGCGCTTCTTGTTTAGCGAGGGGGATCCATTGAGTGAGGTTGGCAATTCTCGTGTCACTTGATGGATGGGTGCTTAAGAATTCAGGTGGAACCTGACCTCCGGCATTTGCTTTCATCCGACGCCACAATTCAGGAGCTTCTTCCGGATTATAGCCGGCAATTGCCATAATCTGTAGACCAATCCTGTCTGCCTCCGTCTCATGGCTTCGGCTAAAAGGCAGCATAACTCCAACTGTAGAGCCAAGGCCATAGGCCTGATTAAATGTATCTCTGGCTTGCGGATCACTAATGGCCACGTTGCCCGCCACAGCCCCTAAAGCCTGTAGGGTCCCGGCACTCATCCGCTGGGCGCCATGATCTGCCAGTGCATGTGCCACCTCGTGCCCCATCACAACTGCGACCCCTCTTTCAGACTGTGCTATTGGAAGTATTCCTGTATAGAAAACAATTTTGCCTCCGGGCATACACCATGCATTGACCAATGTATCTTTGACCAGATTGTAATCCCATCTGTAATCCTTTAAATAACCGGGATACCCATTAGCATTTAACCAGCGCTCAGCCGCCGAAGAGATGCGTAGTCCTACTCTTGTGATCATCTTGGCTTCATCCGAATCCTCAATTACCTCACTTTCTCCGAGAAACTGGTCGTACTGCGAAAATGCCATTGGAAAGATCTGACTATTCGGATAAAAATTGAGTGTCTTCTGACCGGTAAATGGATTCACTTTACAGGCCGTAACGCCTATAAAAAGACAAACTATCAATACACATTTTTTCATTTTCAAAAATTTATTCAGTCAAAATACAAAAATATCACTAACCCATAATATGCAATTCTGTAAAATTCTTACTGATCTCGATACTGTTATTACCGTTCAATCCTGCTTCCTTTAGCGATATTTTTTCATTGTCTAATTCGATGGTTGATATTTTAAACGGCAGTCCTATAAGATTGATCTTTATGGTATCGTATTCTGTGATATAAGTCCCGTCCTTAAACTGCTGGATGATCAGCTCTTTTTTCTTGCCGTTGAGCTTAAAATTTCTCAGGCTGTAGATACCTTTCGTATAATCGAAACCCTCCTGTTCGTCTTCGTACAGGGACGATTGCTCTATCCCTTCTTTATAATACGCGTCTAAAGTAATCTGATCTATCTTTTTCTCTCCAACATATTGCTGGACCGGGTATTTAGGTATAATTGCACCTTCTTTCACAAAAATGGGGATCTTATCCAAATCTGCAACTACCCATTTTTCACTACCGCCTTCCACTACCTCACCAGTCCAAAAGTTATGCCATTTTCCGTTAGGGATATACATTCGCCTTCCTTTTGCATTCGGTTCCTGAACAGGGCAAACCAAAATGTGATCTCCAAATATGAATTCATCTGTCCTAAAATGCGTCTGGTGATCTTCCTGATCGTAATAGACCAATGATTTCAACATAGGAATGCGGTCCCTGGTATATTTCCAGAACGCGGTGTAGAGATAAGGCAACAATTTATACCTGAGTTCGATAAATTTGCGAACAATATCAGTTACTTCAGTATCAAATGACCATGGTTCCTGATCTCCGTGGTCACCGCTCGAATGAACTCTGAAGAATGGATGAAAGACGCCCAGTTGCACCCACCTGGCAAACAACTCGCCGCTGGGCTGTTCTGCAAAGCCACCAATATCTGAGCCCACAAAAGACATCCCGCTTAAACACATACGCTGCACCTGGACATTAGCAATCCAGAGATGTTCCCAACTCGCAACATTATCTCCTGTCCAGGTAGAGGTAAAACGCTGGGCCCCCGCATAGGCCGCACGGGTAATGACAAAAGGTCTTTTAGGAAAGACGTATTTTTTTACACCCTCATAGGTAGCCCTTACCATTTGAGTTCCATAGATATTATGTGCCTTGCGATGACTGCAAGGGTGGCCGTCATAGTCGTGCCTGGTATCCAATGGTGCGGTTTTAGATGGCACTTCCATTACTGCCGGCTCGTTCATATCATTCCAAACTGCATGTACCCCAATCTCAGAAATCATTTCCTTATATAATTCGGCCCACCATTTCCTCACTTCCGGATTGGTAAAGTCTGGAAAGCTGCATTCTCCCGGCCAAACTTTGCCCCGCATCAACGGTCCGTCTCCCCTTTTGCAGAAATATCCTTTTTCGAGCGCTTCCTTGTACACCCAATAATCCCGGTCTACTTTGATCCCCGGATCTATCATGGCTACTGTCTTGAAGCCATCTTTGTATAAATCCTGTATCATAGTCTTGGGGTCCGGGAACTTTTTATTATCCCAGGTAAAACATCGGAAACCGTCCATGTAATCGATATCGAGATAAATGGCATCGCAGGGAATCTTGAGTTTCCTGAACGATTTGGCTATTTCTCTTACCCGGCTTTCAGGGAAATAACTCCACTTAGACTGGTGGAAGCCAAGTGCCCAGAGCGGTGGCAATTCCGGCGCACCGGTAAGGTCTGTATAGGCGCGGACCACCTGCGACATTTCCGGACCGTAAAAAAAGTAGTAATTCATCTCGCCGCCATCTGCCCAAAAACTGCTCACATTTCTTTTTTCATGAGAAAAATCAAAATGGGTCTTAAACGTATTATCGAAGAAAATACCATAGGCTATATCGCTCTGCAACCCGATGTAAAACGGAATGGACTTGTACAATGGATCCTGATCCTTAATGTAAGCGTATTGATCTGTTACCCAGTTGCTTACCTGTTTCCCCTTCAGGTTGCTATGCGTGGCCTTATCACCCATCCCGTAAAAGCTTTCGGAAGGCTGGGTAATTTTGCTCATTTTGACCGAATTCCCTCCATATTCATAATTCTCCTCCCAGTGGAATCCCAACTCATCTTCATTGATAATAGTTCCTTCCAGATCCGAGATTTGGACACGCAAAGACTCTTTATCGATAAGGACTTTGATCTTCGATGTTATGATCAGGTATTCGGTTTTGGTTTCGGATGTTTCAAGTTTGTTGTAACCTCTGCTTGCAAAAGGATCGATGGCATAGGAAAAATCGGGTTGAAAAATATATTCAGTGGCATATCGGAACCTCAAAGCGCTATTTCTCAGCACCGTTAACTCCAAAACAACCCCATTGGCGGTTGTAAAGTAAAACCGGTCAGTATCTTGTCTGAAGTCTACAATTCTATCCGGACTTAGATTTCCTTTGTATTCAAGTTCTGTATTGGTAATCATGGTCGATGCATTTTATGGTTGCTAGCGGTACATTTTCAATCTATCACTTACATTCCGAGGATATCTCGGTTTACTATCGAGTACCGATGAATAAAAGCTCACAAAAAAAAGACTTTAGAAGTTAAAAATAAAATGATGTTGCTCTCAATTATGAACTACAACGATTGCGTATTGTTTATTTATTTGAAAATCACCATCCCCAGAGGAGGAATTGTAAGTTCAACGGATTGATCATATCCATGCCAGGGTGTTTTGGTTGGTTTCAGCACTTTATTGCCTGTTCCTGTACCTGCGTATTTCTCTGCATCCGTGTTGAAGATTTCTTTGAGTTGCTTATTCCTCGGTACCCCCACGCGGTATTTCTCACGGGATACAGGGGTAAAGTTACAAGCGATGATCAGATCATTCTTGGTCTCATGTCCTCGGCGGATATAGGTAAGAACTGAATTTTCTGCGTCGCCGTAATCGATCCACTGAAATCCTTCCTGGCTAAACTGTTTTTCATACAGAGCGGGATGGCTTTTATAGAGAGCATTAAGGTCCCGGATCAATTCCTGCATACCGGAATGATAATCGTACTGCAGAAGGTGCCAGTCCAGGCTGTATTGGAAATTCCATTCAGATGACTGACCAAATTCGCCACCCATAAAGATCAGGTTTGTACCTGGGTGCGTAAACATATAACCGTATAGGAGTCTTAAATTTGCAAAGCGCTGCCATTCATCACCGGGCATTTTATACAACATGGATTGCTTTCCATAAACTACCTCATCGTGGGAGAAAGGCAACATGAAGTTTTCCGTAAACGCATAGGTCATGCTAAAGGTGAGATCATTTTGATGGTGTATGCGGTATATCGGTTCCTTCTTAAAATATTCAAGGCTATCGTGCATCCAGCCCATCATCCATTTCATTCCGAAGCCCAGCCCGCCGATACTCACTGGTTTTGACACCATAGAGAACGAAGTAGATTCTTCAGCGATAGTCTGTACATCCGGAAAACTCCTGTACACTTCTTCGTTTAATTCACGAATAAAGGAAATAGCCTCCAAATTTTCATTATTTCCATAAATATTTGGTTCCCATTCTCCTTCCTCCCGCGAATAATCCAGATAGAGCATGGAAGCTACGGCATCTACCCGCAATCCGTCTACGTGAAATTGATCGAGCCAGAAAATAGCATTACTGATCAGGAAAGCCCTGACTTCATTTCTTCCGTAATTAAAAATAAGACTCTTCCAATCCGGGTGGTATCCTTTTCGCCTGTCCGGATTTTCGTAGAGGTAAGACCCGTCAAAAAATCCCAAACCGTGGGCATCCTCAGGAAAATGTGAAGGGACCCAATCCAGGATAACACCAATATCATTCTTGTGCAATTCGTTGATCAGTGCCTTGAATTCCTCCGGTTTTCCAAAACGGCAGGTAGGTGCAAAATAACCTGTTAGTTGATAACCCCAGGAGGGATCGAAGGGATATTCCATAACCGGCATGAATTCTATATGCGTAAAGTTCATTTCCTTCACATATTTTACCAGATCATTTGCCAGCTCCTTATAGGTAAGAAATTCATTATCATTCTTTTTCTTCCAGGATCCCAAATGCACCTCGTAGACCGAAAAAGGCTTATCCAGGCTATTCTTGGCCGATCTGTTATCCATCCAGTTTTTATCCTTCCAGGAATATTTAGCCTCCCACACTACAGAGGCCGTCTGTGGCGGATGTTCACAATATCTTGCAAACGGATCTGCTTTTTCCGTTTTTATGTCGTTGTGATTAGAGTGTATTTTATATTTATACAGGGATCCCTTGCCAATATCCGGGATAAAACCTTCCCATATCCCGCTTGCGTCCCAGCGCACACTGAGTTTATGTTCCCCTTCCAGCCAGTAATTGAAATCACCGATCACCGAGACCGATTTGGCAGAAGGTGCCCAGACTGCAAAGTAGGTGCCTTTTACGCCGTCCACTTCCGTTAGATGTGAACCTAGTTTATCGTATAATCTATAATGCTTTCCTGACTTGAACAAATCGATGTCAAATTCAGTGAAAAGACTGTGTGGCACTACTTTGCCCATATTTTCTTGTTATTAATGGTTATCATTGATAATACTCATGATGCCCTCCAATGGAATGACGGCCCAGAGCGGTCTGGAATTCATCTCATATCCAAGTTCGTATACGGCTTTCTCGAGCATACAGTATTTAAGCAGAAATATTCTTTCCTGCCTGTATCCCAGATGGATGTTGTTCTCCTTGATCAGTGTTTCGTAAGTACCCAGAAATACACCGATAAAATACCTGTAAAGTATTTCACCAGCGTGAAACAAGTCTTCCTGAGAATATGGAAATTCTTCCCCCTGGTTAAATATGGTGGCATAAATAGCATAGTGAAAAGATCTGAAAATCCCTGCAATATCCTTTAATGGTGGTTGTTTGACCTTCCTGTCGCGGATTGTACTCTCAGGCTCGCCTTCAAAATCCAGCAAATAGAAGTCATCATCTTTTACCAAAACCTGGCCGAGGTGATAATCCCCGTGTACCCTTAATCGTTGGCCCTTGAGTTTGGTCCAGTCGAAATTAACAAACCTCTTTCTTATTTCATTTTTCCTGGCCAGGAATTCGTTTGCAAGGTCCAGTGATAATCCATCCAATCGATGAAGATTATTTTCAACTGTATTTAACCTGTTCTGGAATTGGTAAAGCAATCTATTCTTAAGCCAAACCTCATAATCGCCATTAAAGTTATCAGGGGTAAAGGCAGTATCTTCAAATTCAGATCCAAGTGCAATATGCATTTCAGCTGTTCTTCGGGCCAATACCTGCAATTTCAGAAAAATGCTCAGACCTGCCCAGTCGATAATCTCCGGTGGCACATCTCGTATGGTCATCCCCAGAAATAGTTCAGTTTGTGGCAGCCGGGATACGTCGATGCCCTTGTGTTCCAGGTTCCCAAAAATATTATGCAATTCTTTGAGCATGAACTCCCAGGCATCCCCTTGATTGGGAACCAATTCTTGCATCAACGCTATAGTAATG
>JBPCUI010000173.1:0-23208 GCA_051011235.1 Flavobacteriaceae bacterium | reverse complement strand
TCCCAAATGAGCCAGCTTTACCTCTTCAGACAAATCTTCACCAACCTCAAAGTCCGGTTCAATTTTCCTAGCTTCACTGAGTGATACTTCCTCCAGGGGTTCTTCTACCGCTCCATCTTCAACGACTATACGGTTTCTCCAAATTTCAAGGTCTCCTTTGTCAGGATTGATAATGATATCGAAATTATCATCTGATCCAAATTTCTTCTTTAAAGCATTCCTGAAAACATCCTCCAGGATGGCCATCAGGGTAACACGATCTATGAATTTGTCATCTTTAAATTCCGAAAAAGATTCGATCAACGCAATATTTTCCATTTTTGATCTTACGTTAGAATTTTAATACAACTTTTGCTTCCTCAATTTCAGAAATAGGTATATCCTTTTTTTTCTGAATTGTAACCTTTCCTTTCCCAACAGGCTTAGGTTCTCTAGTCTTCCATTCCAGAGTAATGGTGTCTGAATCGGCAGCAGTGAGATTGCCTTCGTACTGATTCTCCGGTGTTCTCACACTGAGTTTCCTGCCCACATTTTTTCTATACTGCCTCGGAACTAACAAAGGTGAAGTAGCGCCCGCAGATGTGACTTCTAATGCGAAATCATTTTGTTCGCGGTCCAGCTTACTCTCAACTGCCCTGCTCACATCAATACAATCTTTCAGGTTTACTCCCTGGTCGCCATCAAGGACAATTTTTATGGTGTTGTCGTTCCCAACAGAATAATCAATCAAAAAAAGGGATTTTCTTTCCTCCAGAACTTTTGCCAACACCGCTTCAATTCTTTCCCGCAGCATATAGTTATCTAATAAAAGAGGGGACTTATTGTCCCCTCATGAATACATTACTATTCCTTCAGTGGCGCAAATATACAACTTTTTTTCAATTGCTGTGACGCCATTCCCTGTCAAAAAAACGCTTTTTATTAATTCATAAATTTTCGGTATTAAATGTTATTTTTAACATCATTATTAACGAACAAACAGCACAATAACAAACTTTATGGATATCCTCTCGTCTTATAACCTGATCATTGTTGCATCACTAATCGTTATTCTGTCATTTTGGTTTAATGGCATTTCCAAAAAAACAAATATTCCTTCGGTATTAATGCTCATTGTGCTGGGTATTGGGCTGCAGTACGTTATCCAATATACCGTAGAAGAACCACTCGACTTCTTCCCTGCGCTGGAAGTTTTAGGAATTATCGGGCTAATTATGATCGTACTTGAGGCAGCTCTTGAACTGGAGTTGAAAAAAGAGAAACTCTGGCCTATATTAAAATCAATGGCCATAGCTCTAATAGGTCTTCTGGCCTCCACCTGGATCGCGGCTCAGATACTACATCAGTTCATCCCGGGGATGACCATGCTTTCGGCCTGGATATACGCCACACCCCTATCCATATTATCAAGTGCTATTATTATTCCCAGTGTTAGCGGCTTAATCGAGAAAAAGAAAGAATTCCATATTTACGAGAGCACTTTCTCAGACATTATAGGGATTATAATGTTCTACTTCCTCGTAGGGCAACTTGAGCCGGAAGAAGGTTCTGTGGCCATAGAATTCGGCGGTAACATACTCCTGACAATTATTATTGCCTTTGTGGCCAGTTATGCGATCATTCTGATCTTCCAGGAAATTAAAAGTCAGGCCAAGCAGTTCTTGCTTATCGCCGTTCTTTTATTACTTTATGCTATCGGCAAGAAGCTTCATCTTTCTTCCCTCATTATCATCCTTGTATTTGGATTGGTAATCGCCAATATGAAGCTGTTTTTCGGCGGAAAACTGCGTCACTTTTTAAGAGAAGACCGCGCCGATCAGATCTATCATGAACTGCATATTATTACACTCGAGACTGCCTTTGTTGTGCGTACATTCTTCTTTGTAGTTTTTGGTATTACCATCGTACTTTCGTCATTACTCAGTTTCAACGTAGCCATTGTGAGCTTATTGATCTTAATAAGCATTTATGCGATTCGCTTTGCTTTGCTCAGAGTATTTGTTGGCAAGGATATTTTTCCCCAATTATTTATAGCCCCGAGAGGACTGATTACTGTATTGCTGTTCTACGCCATACCAGCAAAAGCCCAGATAAGTAGTTTTGAACCCGGTGTTCTTCTCTTTATTATTATCGGCACAAGCCTGATCATGACCTGGGCTATGATAAAAAACAAAAGCAAGATGGTAACTCCAATTGATCATATAGACGAGGAAATGGAGGCCAGAGAAGAGGCCAACAATTTGGACGAAGGAGATGAGAATGCGTTGGATGTGCTTCCCAGACCCGATGTTGGAGAAAAATTAAACCCTCCTGAAAAACCCGACTCCATAAAAGAGGATCGAACCAGAAATCCGGACGATTTACCTGGCAGCGAAGATCACTATCATTGATTTTAATACCAGATAAACTGTCAAGATTTCAAAACTTCCCTAAATAAAAAATCCCAATACATACCAGTATCGGGATTTAATTTAAACTCTATGTTGGCCTACTAGGACTCGAACCTAGAACGACTGGACCAAAACCAGCTGTGTTGCCAATTACACCATAGGCCAGTTGTGCTAAAGAGCGAGCAAATTTAAGACAAACTTCCTTATGCGCAAATAAAATTAGGGACATTCCGCTAAAAAAATAGGGCTTGTTGGCCTGTTAAAGGTTTGACAAAAATGTACATCCATATCTATATTAATTAGTAAATTCGCCCCGACCGGTAAACATCGAACTACATGTTTTCAAAAGACTTTGCGAAGTGGGACACCATCTTAGGATGGGTTGTTTTTTTTATAGCGCTTATAGTATATGGAATTACAGTTGAACCCACCGGAAGTTTTTGGGATGCTGGTGAATATATCACTACCTCTGCTAAATTACAAGTAGCGCACCCTCCAGGTGCTCCTCTGCTGCAGATGATTGGTGCTTTCTTTGCCATGTTCGCCTTGGAACCAGGGCAGATTGCCCGCATGGTGAATTACGTCTCTTCGGTTTCGAGCGCCCTGACCATCCTTTTTATGTTTTGGACAATCACAAACCTGACCAGGAAATTGATCGCGCGAAACGAAGAATTTACCAATAGCAACGCTATAGCTGTTCTTGGCAGCGGTATTGTTGGAACTATGGCGTTGACATTCTCAGATAGTTTCTGGTTCAACGCTGTTGAAACCGAAGTATACGCCATGGCAAGTTTTGTTATGTCGCTCTTACTGTGGCTCGGGATAAAATGGACAGACAACCTTGACGATCCAAGAGGTCATAAGTGGCTGATCTTAATTTGTTTTGTTGTTGGGCTTACCTTCGGTGTGCAGTTTATGGGATTCCTTGCAATACCTTCCATCGGACTGTTATATTACTTTAAAAGGTATAAAACCACTACGGTAAAGAACTTCCTTATTGCCAATATCGCGGTGATCGCCATCCTGATGATGGTATATAAGTTTTCACTCACCTATGTATTACAATTATTTGGGTGGAGTGAAGTCTTTTTTATAAACAGCATAGGATTGCCGTTTAACTCTGGTACCTTGATAATGGGTCTCCTTTTTGCCGCCGCTTTCTACTTTGGACTGCGATACACGAAAAAGAACAAGTACAGAGTTGCCAATACACTGGTGCTTTGTGCTCTGTTTCTCTTCCTCGGATTCTCTACCTGGCTGATGCTGCCAATTCGGGCCAATGCAAATGTTGTGGTCAATGAAAACAACCCAGCCGATGCCCGGGCCCTTTTGGCCTATTACAACAGAGAACAGTACCCCGGAGTAGACAGTCCTATATACGGCACATATTATTCAGATCTGTTTGCTTCCCCAGGCGAGGATAAGGACGACAAACCCAAGTATGAGAAAGATCATAAGCTGGGTAAATATATCATTGTAAATCTTTACAAAGATGCACTGCAGGGTCCAGATCCGGGACACAGGGGTCTGTTGCCGCGATTGTGGTCCGAGCAGCATGCAGAAAATTACATGAAGTTTTTCGGGCCGCTGGACTTTGGACTTAAAAGCTCTAATGAAGAATTGAGAAATGCTGTTGCTGAATTGAGGGCCGGATATGAACGCGGTGAAATTGACGAGGAACAATACATAAGTTTTCTTCAGCAATTCAGTGAATATCTCGACGTGAAACCTCCCTCGGTTTGGGATAACATTGAATATATGTTCAAGTTTCAGTTTGGCTATATGTACTGGCGGTATTTTTTGTGGAATTTCGTAGGAAAGAATAACGATGTCCAGGGCAAATACAACGGGAATGGCGAATGGTTGAGCGGAATTAAATTTATTGACAGTATTTTCCTGGGAAGTCAAGATAATCTGCCCGGCGATGTTCTGGCTAACAAGGGCAGGAATACTTATTTCTTCCTGCCGCTCATTCTGGGTATCATTGGACTGGTATTTCAGATAAGCCGGAATTCAAAGCAATTTTGGGTATTGTTTGTATTCTTTATATTCACTGGTTTGGCTATTCAGTTTTATACCAACCCATATATATTTCAGCCACGTGAACGGGACTACTCCTTAGTGGGGTCGTTCTACATATTTGCTATATGGATAGGACTGGGCGTCTATGCGCTTTACGATGAGTTTAAAAGGTGGATTAAACCCAAAATATGGGCTCCCACCATATTCCTGGTATGCCTGCTTGCAGTACCCGTGGTGATGGCTGCCCAAAACTGGGATGATCACGACAGGTCTGGTCGGTTCACGGCAAGAGCCTCGGCCAAAGCATATCTTGATTCCTGCCAAAAGGATGCAGGATCAATGCTTTTTACGATCGGGGATAACGATACATTTCCGCTTTGGTATGCTCAGGAAATAGAGGGTCATCGCACCGATGTGCGCATCATTTGCACCAGCTTATTTGCCACTGATTGGTACGTGGATCAAATGAAACGAAAAGCATATAAGAGCGACCCGATACCTTCTCAACTCACTCATGAACTCTATCGTTACGGTAACCGTGATGTAATCTACTACCAGGGAATTACAGATAAAAGGTGGGATGTCAAGGATTTTATAAATTGGGTAGCAAGCGATAAGCCGCAGACAAAATTCAGATATATTCTGGAAAGACAAGGGGCGGAAACTGGTGAATATTCCGAAAGTACCCTGGAACTGGTATACTACCCTACAAATAAGATAAGGATACCCGTAAATAAAGAGAATGTGTTGGCAAGTGGAATTGTCAAAGAAAAAGATGCAGATCTCATCCTGGATTACATCGATATAGACCTTCCTAAAAGTGCTCTGCCTAAAAACAGGATCCTGATGTTAGACATTATGGCAAACAATGATTGGAAGCGCCCTATTTATTTTTCGGGTGGAAGCTTTGATCAGGCGGAGTATATCTGGATGAAAGATTATCTGCAATTAGACGGACTGACTTACAAACTCGTTCCGATAAAGACAAAAAACAGAAGTGCTTTTGAACTGGGTAGAATTGACAGCGATCTTATGTACGATGTGGTGATGCAATGGGAATGGGGAAATTCTGGTAGCGACAAGATCTATCACGATGTCCAGACAAGAACACAGGGACTCTCTTTCAGAAGTAATCTTGCACGGCTTGCGGAAAAACTGATCTCAGAGAATAAAATAGACAGGGCCAGAAATATTCTGGATCTGGCTATGGAAAATATGCCAGTCGAACATTTTGGCTTCTATACATTTGTAGAACCATACATAGATGGTTACTATCGCGTTGGAGCATCAATTGAAGCACGGGAGATATTTGCCAAACTTAAAAGGATATATCAGGAGCGACTCGAGTATTATGCAGGTACACCACTTGATGAACAATACAATAATATTGACGACATTATTTCCGACATGGAGGCGTACCGAAGAATAATCGATATTACGATCGAGCACGATAATCGGGATTTGTCGGAAAAAGAAACACTGATTTTTAACGAATACATTGAAAAGTTCAGGCATTTTTACCAGGATGAATTCCTGGAAGAAGAACAGAATTACTCCGATCCCGACTTTCAAGATACGGTTCCATTAATGGACACTACTGGCAGTAACACCAATAACGCCAAAGAAGATTCTGCAGCAGTTGAGTAAACCGGGATTAGGAGAACCGCCCTGGTGGTTTAGAGGTATTCGTTAAGAATCCCTATCAGTGTGTTGGCATCCTGCTCCCCGCTCTGACGCCATACCATTTCACCTTTCTTGTAGATCATTAAAGTAGGTAAACCTTTGATTCGAAGGGCCTGAGACAGCTCCTTGTTTTTATCGACGTCTATTTTAATTACCTTGCCCTTATCGCCAAGTGCAGCAGCAACATCTCTTAGAACAGGGTGCATAGATGTAGATTGATCGTTCCATTCTGCGTAGAAGTCCAAGAGCACGGGAATACTGAGATCTATAAGTTCACCGAATTTAGACATATGTAAATCATTGGGTTATGCTTCAAAAATAAGAAAAAATGTTAAAAAACACATTTTACCACTGAATTTGTCCAACATCAATGAATCTGGCTTATACGGTTGCCTTCTTTTTTAATGTAATCACCGTAATTTCGGGCCAAATTCCCACTCTGCCAGGATATCCTATGAATCCAAATCCTCTGTTCACATTTATAATCTGCCCCATTTCTTCATACATACCTGCCCAATACTTGTATCGCCACTTCACAGGGCTCCATTTAACAAACCCCGGAATTTCAATGCCAAATTGCATTCCATGAGTGTGTCCGCTCAGTGTAAGATGATAGTGCATATCATCAGCTAATACCATATCTTCCCAATGAGAAGGATCGTGACTCATTAATATCTTAAAATCTTGTTTATCAATACCTTCTGAGGCCTTTGACAGATTTCCGGCCTTCTTAAATCCTCCACGACCCCAGTTTTCAACCCCTATCAGGGCCAGTTTGTCATCACCTCTTTGAAGATACCGATTGTCATTAAGCAGCAGATCAAAACCCATGTCCTTCTGCATTATTTTGAGATCCGCCAGGTTATCGTGTTTTAGCTCTTCAGTGGGCCAGCTGATATAATCTCCATAATCGTGATTTCCAAGTATAGAATATATGCCGTCTGTTGCATTCAGTTTAGAAAAGAGTCCTGTCCATGGTCTCATTTCCTCAGCTTTGTTATTTACCATATCGCCGGTAAACAATATTACATCGCTTTTTTGTTTATTGATAAGGTCTACCGCATACTCAATCTTAGAACGGTTATCGAAGCTGCCACTGTGAATATCAGATATCTGAGTGATTTGATATCCGTCAAATGCCGGCGGGAGGTCATCGTATTCAAGATTGTACTTCAGCACTTTAAAATTATACTTGCCCCGATACATCCCATATAACAAGGCGCTGAATGGAACAGCTGCAATTCCCATGGCCATCAAACTCAGGAAACGTCTTCTGGTGGGTAATCCGAATTCCCGGGTGCTGCCAAAAAATTTTGAATACACGGCCGAAACAAAGCGGAAGATATCCTCAGAAAACAGAAAAAATATAGTGATAATGTTAAATGTCAAAATGGCAATCAGGAATCCGAATGCATAGCTCTTCGGCCTGCTGAGTACCCTACCCGCCTCCCCACCGACGGTAAATTGATAGATGAAATTTCCAAGTACCAAAAGAGACAAGGCCATAAATGCGTAATACACCCATGGAAACCTGGTTGCAGTTTTTAATGCCTGAAGGGTATAGAAACCCATAATCAGGTAAATAATTATAAAAATGAACCAGCGCAGCATCTAAATTTTTTACAAATATATTTTTTTAAGAGGATTCCTATTAGATACTAGTCTTTATTTAACTCTTTTATAACCTCCTCAATGATTTCAAGTTCTGTAACGGCTATTCTATCTTCAGCAAGCAGACTTTTTGTAATCATCGGGACTTTAGGGGGACTCAGCAGTGTGGGATACTGATTCACTCCGGACAAGTGAATTGCAGAGAAGCCCAATTTTTTCAGTTTCAAGGCAGAATCTGATCTGATTCCCGCGGCCGGAATTATTGTAGAGTTCGCGGCACCTTGAAGTAGTTTTTCCAGTAATTCCAAACCTTCTACAGCATTTTTTGCCTGGCCGGAGCTGAGTATATTATTAACGCCTATAGCCTCAAGTTCAGCAAGAGTGCGCAGTGGATCTGCAACCCAGTCAAAAGCCCGGTGAAACGTAAATTGCAGGCCGGCAGAGCGCTCTACAAGAGCAGCTGTGCGTTCAATGTCTAAGGTGAAGTCTCTATGGAGAACTCCGCTTACGATACCTTCAAATCCCATATCGACACAGCGGTCAATATCGGAGAGCATCACATCAAATTCAATATCTGAATAGCTGAAGTCACCGCTTCTGGGTCGGATAAGGACATGGGCAGGAATAGACAGCATTTCTTTGATCTTCAACAGAACTCCATAGGAAGGTGTAATGCCGCCAATACCGAGTTCCGCACAGACTTCAAGTCTGTCCGCTCCGGCCTGCTCGGCAATCAGGGCAGACTCCAGTGAATTAGCACATACTTCTACAATCATATTGCTTATATTTAACTGCATAAAAATAAAGAAGGATATCTTATGAAAAGGAGAAAATTCCTCGAAAAATCTACCCTTACAACGGCCGGGTTATTATCTGCTCCATTAATAGCAGGTGAAAGCGATATAAAAAAGAGTAAAAATTCCAGAACCGGCTTATCTGCAAAAAAAAAGCCTATTGTAATTGCTACCTGGGATGTTCCGAACGCTACGAAAAAGGCCTGGGAGGTTTTGCAAAGCGGGGGGAGTTCTTTAGATGCTGTAGAGCAGGGTGTAATGATTGAGGAGGCCGATGAAGCTAACCAGTCTGTAGGCAAGGGAGGCAGACCGGACAGGGACGGGAATGTCACCCTGGATGCCTGTATTATGGATAAAAAAAGCAATTGTGGGTCCGTGGTATACCTTCAGAATATAGTGCATCCTATATCTGTTGCGCGAAAGGTAATGGAAGAAACCCCTCATGTAATCTTAGCCGGTAAGGGCGCAGAACAATTTGCCTATTCTTTAGGGTTTAGGAAAGAGAACCTTCTCACAGAAAAATCGAGACAGGAGTGGCTTGATTGGAAGAAAACGGCTAAATACAAACCCGTTATAAATATAGAGAATCACGATACAATTGGTATGTTGGCCATCGATGGCAATGGTGATATTGCCGGTGCGTGCACTACCAGCGGCATGGCCTATAAAATTGCCGGTCGTGTTGGCGACTCGCCCATCATTGGCGCCGGACTCTTTGTAGACAACGAAATAGGTGGTGCCACGGCTACCGGTGTAGGGGAAGAGGTGGTACGCACAGTTGGGAGTTTCCTGGTCGTGGAATTGATGCGGCAGGGTATGTCGCCACAGGAAGCCTGCGAAGTTGCTGTTAAGCGGATCACAGAAAAAAATAAGGATAAACTAGATTTCCAAATTGGATTTATCGCAATTGACAAAAATGGCGAAACAGGCGGCTATTGTATCCATCCGGGGTTTTCGTATCGGATCTATTCAAAAGATGGTCATACAAACAATCCTTCTGAAAGTCACCTCCCTAACTGATGGCTGAGAAAAAAACTAATTCTTCTTAAATTTGAAATCTTACAATTGCTTCCGATATGGCTGAACAAAAGAGACTTTTTTTACTGGATGCCTACGCCCTGATCTTCCGCGGCTATTACGCACTTATAAAAAACCCGAGAATTAACTCAAAAGGGATGGACACCTCGGCCATAATGGGTTTTGTCAATTCTCTTTTCGATGTCATAAAAAGGGAAAAACCAGATCATCTGGCCGTGTGTTTTGACAAAGATGGAAGTGCGGAACGAACCGCCATGTATCCGGACTATAAGGCTAATCGCGATGAAACACCAGATGCCATTCGTGTTGCAGTTCCCTTTATTCAGGATATTTTAAAAGCAATGCATATCCCGGTGGTTGAAGTTTCAGGACTAGAAGCAGATGATATTATAGGTACACTTGCCAAACAAGCCGAACAGGAGGGTTATAAGGTTTATATGGTCACCCCGGACAAGGATTTCGGTCAACTGGTGTCCGAGAATATTTTTATGTACAGACCGGCACGGATGGGCAACGGGATTGAAATATGGGGTATTCCAGAGATCCAGCAGAGATTCGGAGTAGAGCAACCGGAACAGGTGATTGACTATTTGGGTATGATGGGTGATGCGAGTGATAACATCCCGGGGCTTCCCGGTGTAGGCGACAAAACTGCCAAGAAGTTTATTGCAGAATTCGGTTCCCTCGAAAACCTGTTGGCCAATACGGATCAGTTAAAAGGCAAAATGCGTGAAAAAGTGGAAGATAATGCCGAATTGGGTGTGCTCTCCAAAAAACTTGCAACCATATGCATCACCTGTGATGTAGAGTTCAATGCAGACGATTATCAACTCTCCATGCCCAATGGCGAAAAAGTTCAGGAGATCTTTGAAGAACTGGAGTTCCGTAGGTTACGAGAACAATTTTTAAAAATCTTCTCGCCTGCCAAGGACGAAGATAAGGCAGTGACGGAATCCAAAGACATACCTCCTAAGGAAAAGAGTATAGCAGGCAGCGGCCAGTTTTCTCTATTCGATTCAGGTGGAGAAGCGGCAACAATAAAAGAGGTTTCAGGCAGGAAGACCATTGTAGATGTACCACACGTATATCAGAGTATTTCCGGTGGAATGAGTATGAAGCTCTTTCTCGAAAACCTGATGCAACAAAGCTCGGTATGTTTTGATACAGAGACTACCTCAATTAATCCAATTGAAGCCGAGCTGGTTGGAATTGCATTTTCCTGGGAAGCGGGCAAGGGATATTACATTCCCATTCCGAAAGAAATAGATGAGACAGAGCGAATCCTTGAAGAATTAAGGCCATTTTTCGAGTCAGTATCAATTGAGAAAATAGGTCAAAACCTGAAATACGATATCAAGGTGCTGGACAAATATAACGTCACAGTGATGGGCCCTCTTTTCGATACCATGCTGGCGCATTATCTCATCAATCCCGATATGAGGCACAATATGGACGTTCTGTCTGAGACCTATTTGAACTATTCTCCAATATCTATTACCAGCTTGATTGGTAAAAAAGGGAAAAATCAGTTGAGCATGCGTGATGTTCCGCTGGACAAGCAAACCGAGTATGCCGTAGAAGATGCGGATATCACTTACCAACTTGCCCAGCATTTCAGAGGCGAATTGGCAGAGGCTAAGACGGAAGTCCTATTCAGGGAAATTGAAATCCCATTGCTTCGCGTGCTTGCCGACATGGAGCTTGAAGGGATAAATCTGGATAGGCAATTTCTCAATTCACTATCGGAAGAATTGGATAGTGATATCCTTAAACTAGAGGGAAAGATTTACGAAGAAGCAGGTGAAAAGTTCAACATTGCATCACCTAAACAATTAGGCGAGATTCTGTTTGAGAAACTAAAACTGGTAGATAAACCCAAGAAGACCAGGACAGGTCAGTATTCAACAGCCGAAGACGTACTCTCTTATCTCGCTAAAGACCACCAGATTATCCGGGATGTATTGGAATTTCGAGGTCTCTCAAAGCTGAAAAGCACGTATGTGGATGCCTTACCGGAACAGCTTGAGCCAAACACAGACAGGGTGCACACGGACTATATGCAAACTGTGGCCGCCACTGGAAGACTCAGCAGTAATAACCCAAATCTTCAGAATATACCCATAAGAACGGAAAGAGGCCGGCAGGTGCGTAAGGCATTTATTCCTCGCAGTGAAGAATATGTACTACTCGCAGCCGATTATTCTCAGATTGAACTTCGAATAATCGCGGCATTGAGTGAAGAGTCCAATATGATCGAGGCGTTTAAAAATGGGGAAGATATTCATGCCTCAACAGCGTCCAAAGTTTTTAATGTGCCGCTCGAAGAGGTGACAAGAGAACAGCGTGGTAATGCTAAAACAGTAAACTTTGGAATAATTTACGGGGTATCGGCTTTTGGTCTGAGTAATCAAACAGAGCTTTCCCGGACCGAGGCAAAGGAACTTATAGATACCTATTATAAAACCTATCCCAAATTGCGGAACTATATAAGCGATCAGATCGATTTTGCCCGTGATCATGGTTATGTACAGACGGTGATGGGAAGAAGACGTTATCTAAAAGATATAAATGCCGGAAATGCAGTTGTCAGAGGGGCTGCTGAACGCAACGCAGTGAATGCCCCAATACAGGGAAGTGCCGCCGACATAATAAAGGTAGCGATGATTCGCATTCATCAAAAATTACAGGAAGAGGAATACAAATCCAAGATGTTGCTTCAGGTTCATGATGAATTGGTGTTCGATGCGTACAAACCGGAACTTGATAAACTGCAAATACTTATCAAATCCGAAATGGAAAATGCGTACGAAATGGCGGTACCCCTGGTTGTAGATCTCGGCTTAGGAAATAATTGGCTGGAAGCACACTAAAGACAGAACATCTATACGGCTTTCGGAACTTCATTTATATAAAAAAACCCTCCGATTATCGGAGGGTTTAAATATTATTTAGACAGTTAGAATTTATCTCCTGCTGAAGATCAGCGTACCGCCATCGGCAAAATTGTCGATTCCCAGATCAGCACCACCTATTCTAATGGTGTTGTTGGATATTTCCACATTTACTTCGGTATTTCCTTCTACCTCATCCATATAAGTGAGTACACCTTCTTCAAAAGTATACATGCCATCTTCAACATCACTCTCTTCCGGACATGGAATATCTAATCCGCTACCTCCCTGGTTCACATCGATTTCGAGGTAATCTCCGGAATCCCTGGAAATCACCGTGCCATCTTCGTTAAAGGTATAAGACAGAATGGTACAATCAATTAAGGCCAGAAATTCGAGGATATCCCTAGCGAACTCCTGGTCATCTGTCGCAGTGGCTTCGTCGATCTCATAGGCTGTCAAGTCCCAGGTACCGACAATACTGTCATTGTTCTCGTTATCCTTATCAGACGAACATGAGAATGTCAGTGCTGCGGTTAAAGCAAGTAGTACAATATTTCTCTTCATAACATTGGGTTTTCGTTCGTTATTAGGGAAAAAACGAAAAAAACACCCGGATATTATGTAAAAGAGGTCCCAGATTTAGAATACAAAACGATAAGTAGCCTTAATTAAGAAGATATTTGTTGGCTTTTCCCCGTTGAAAAGGTTGTTTTCTAGCCCCTCAAATAACGACTGTGTAGGATCTCCAGACTGCGCGATGTCCTGAGACCAGACAAAAAAGAGCTCGGAACCCGGTTTATACTCCCAGCGTATTACGAGATTGGATCTGAACTGAACTACCGAAAAATCGGGGTTTTCAAAATTAAACTCGGCATTTCCATCCAGATTCTCGTCTACAAAATAAACATCATCAGTAAAACTTATCTGTTCATTGCTATAGGGTGTTATCCTGTTGGTGAATTCCTTGGCCAGCGGATTGCTAACGTGTTTGAATTCGGAATAATTTCCATTCGAAATAAAAGGCTGTCCCCAATATTGAACACTAAGGTTGGGATTAATGGTATAATTAAGTCGAAACGACATACTCAGTGTTCTTTGCTCAATTGTTCCGTTGAGGTACCGGGGGTCACCATTGGCTTCAAGATTGTCTATAAATTGTAATTGATCGCTATTGGTACCCCATTGAGGCCAGGCCGATATCCTTAGTGCGTTGGTGGGTTGGTAGTTAAAACCGGCTTCGATACTGTATCGTGAAAACGAATTATCTGTGGCCCTTGTGCCATTGTGAAAAAGTCCGAAACTCAATTTCTTGCGGCCATCGGTTTCGACGCCGTTCCAAAAACTGTATTCGGGTGAAAGTCTTAAGCGAGGCCCTCCTCTCAAAGCGAAATTATCGTATTGTAAGGGTCCATAATTGAACCCGATATTAGCAAACCAGTTGTTTTTAAAATTGGCCCAGGAATTTGTGTTGAATCGCAAGCTGTTATGGTTACCACCAAAATCCCATACGCTCCAGTGGTTGTAATTAATGCCGAGTGTTCTAAAGACCTTATCCGGCTTTAAAGTGCGATAGCCGACCCAGGTATAGTGCCTGATGTCATCGGCCTGCCGTTGAAAACCCACATCATTTAATTCCAGCTCAGGTGAGCGCCATGTTCCCCCCGTTTCAAATTTCCATCTGCCGTCTCCAACTTTACCGAGCTGAAGATTACCACTTGTGCCAGTGAGAGAGGTACGGCTGCTGTCGAGCATAACATGACCGGCATCAACTCTTTGGAACAAATGGGTTATGGATTCCTGGGTTGCCTTAATGGCCTCGGTACTTCCCCTAACATGGCTCCATATAAAATTCCCGCCCACATACCAGTCACGATCGTTCCACTGATGCTTAAAATCTAGTCCGCCCGAATATGCATCCTTATGAAGAAAATCTAAGGATTCTGGAAGTGATTCCCGGTTGGTAGCCGTAATAATTCCGCCTATATAACTATTTCTGTCATTAAAATCCTTTTGCAACCTTCCCACAAAATAATTGGTAAGTGGTTCCACCAGTTCTTCTCTGCGTTCCCCATCATTATCTATGATTGCGTATTCCTGTGCCGTTACACTTTCCAAAACACCAATAGACCAACCGTTTTTTGTTTTACCACTGAACTTGGCCGCTCCCAGGATTGTGGTATTAGTGGGCACATTGGCGTATTCATTATCGGCAAGATCAGGGAATCCCTGGGGATCTCTGCCAATTCTTCGGGAATAAAAAACATTGTCGAGGCCAAAGGTATTGCCTGCCTGAGACCGGGAAACAGGATAATTAAAAATGTTCTTGTTCTCAATAAAAAAAGGACGTTGCTCCCGGAAAAAGATCTGAAACCCGTCTAGCGCTATGGCCGAAGGGTCTGCTTCTACCTGGCCAAAATCCGGATTTATCGTAAGGTCTAAGGTGAGATCGTTGGTAACACCGATCTTGGCGTCGAGTCCAATAGGGATTTTGCCGTCGGTACCATCTCTGAACGGATTGCCCTCCTCTGGTTCAAAAGTTTCCAGTTGGACTACGGTATAAGGCTGCAATTCGAGTTGTTTTTGAGGTGAGAGATTTTTTAGCCCGTGCAATTCACCAAATTCACTTACCCAACCCGGGGCATCCCTGGGCACTCGTTGCCACAATGATCGTTCCTCCTCTCTAAAAAAACGTCTTGTAGACTGTAAACCCCAAACTTGATTTTGAGAACTGCTGAATTTTATCTGGCTCAGTGGTATTCTCATCTCGGCCGTCCAGCCTTGCTCATCAGTATTGGTCTTTGCATACCAAATAGGGTTCCAGCTGGGATCCCAATTATTGCCGTTGTTAGAAACCAGTTCATCTCCTTTAACACCTGCTGCAGTTATGGTGAAGGAAAAGGATGTTCGCTTGTCGTAGTAGCTGTCAATGTTGATTTCTACCCAATCCCCTGAAAACCCATCCCGTCTGGACAAACGTTGTTCAATTTTATCAGGTTCTTTATCAAAGCATCTGAACGCCACGTATAGAGATCCGGAGTCATAGAGGATCTTGAATTTTGTCTGCTCACTGGGCGGGGTGTTTTCATCTGGTTGCCATTCTATATAATCACCAGTCCATCCAACCAGTTCCCAGGAAGAATCATTTAAAATACCGTCGATCTCAGGTGGTTCATTTTCCTGAAGTGCAGCGGTCACATAAATGCGCTTAGGAACTACCCCCGTAGAATCTTGTGCAATCAAATAGCATGGCAACAATAACAGAAAGAATAATTTCTGTAAATGGAAAGGCATGTCAATTTGTCTTTTGATCGATGTTCTCTAATGACTTCAAATTACAAGCTATGTTACAGTTTCGTACACCTTTACAGAAAAGTTTAACAGTTCTTCGGCGCTATCTTTACACTGTTATTTTAGGATAATCCTAAACGGGGTTTTTTTATAAAAAATCGCAAAACAAGGATTTGTAATTTCACTTAATAGTTGTACATTTGCAGCCCGTTAATCGGGATTTAAGTGATTAATTAATAAAAGAATAGCTTGTGGATACACTGAGTTATAAAACCATATCGGCAAACAGAAAAACTGTTGAAAAGCAGTGGTTATTGATAGATGCCGAAGGGCAAACACTGGGGAGACTTGCTTCTAAAGTAGCTGTATTACTTAGAGGTAAGCACAAACCCAGTTTTACACCACACGTCGACTGCGGTGATAATGTTGTTGTGATCAATGCAGAGAAAATACATCTAAGCGGCAATAAGTGGGAAGATAAAATATACGAGCGCTACACCGGATATCCGGGCGGACAACGTTCCAGAACTGCTGGTGAATTATTGGCCAAAAAACCAACAAGCCTGGTGGAAAAAGCTGTAAAGGGAATGCTTCCTAAAAATAAGCTGGGTGCTGTTTTGTTCAGAAACTTACGCGTTTATGCGGGAACCGAGCACGACCAGACGGCACAGAAACCAAAACCCTTTAATTTAAATGACCTGAAATAATGGATGTTATTCATAAAATAGGAAGAAGAAAAACTTCGGTAGCTCGTATCTACTTATCTACGGGTAAAGGAAATATTACGGTCAATAAGAGAGATTTTAAGGAATATTTCCCTACTGCGACTTTACAATATAAGGTTAATCAGGCATTTGAATTGACCAGTACAGCCGGTGATTACGATGTAAAAATCAATGTGTATGGTGGAGGAATTAACGGGCAGGCTGAAGCCATTCGTCTTGCATTATCCCGTGCACTTTGTGAAATAAATGAGGAGAACAGGGTTGTTCTAAAGCCTGAAGGATTACTCACCAGGGATCCCAGAATGGTTGAAAGAAAGAAATACGGTCAGAAAAAGGCTCGTAAGAAATTCCAATTCTCCAAACGATAATTCAAAACAGGATCTGTTTTTTGCAGATCCAGATTTAATAATCAGGTTCTTTGAAAGTCCTTTAGTAAGGATCATTAAACATTCAGTGCAGGAAATAACAACCGATTATAAATAATTGGTTCCTGCAGAATGAAACTAGTTTAGCATCTAAATGGTCAAGGCTTTCCATTATATATGGGATACCACTTGGTCATTGCTAATTCAAAAGAACGTAAACTAAGTATAAAAATGGCAAAGAAAGTTGAAGTAAAAAAACTCCTGAATGCAGGAGTACATTTTGGGCATCTGACCCGTAAATGGAATCCGAATATGGCTCCATACATCTACATGGAGCGAAACGGAATTCACGTAATTAACCTTTATAAAACGGCGGCAAAGCTGCAGGAAGCTGGAGAAGCACTTAAAAAAATTGCAGCTTCCGGCAGAAAGATCCTGTTTGTTGCTACAAAGAAACAGGCAAAAGACATCGTGGCCGAAAAGGTTTCTAATGTAAATATGCCGTACATCACCGAGCGATGGCCAGGGGGTATGCTTACCAACTTTGTGACCATACGTAAAGCGGTCAAGAAAATGGCTTCCATAGACCGGATGAAGAAAGACGGTACATTTAATACGCTTTCTAAGAAGGAACGCCTGCAAGTAGATCGTCTGCGTGCGAAACTTGAAAAGAATCTCGGTTCTATTTCAGATATGACAAGATTACCAGGGGCGATCTTTGTTGTAGATATCATGCGCGAGCACATTGCAGTTAAAGAAGCACAAAAATTGAACATCCCTATTTTTGCGATGGTCGATACAAATTCTGATCCCAGACCAATCGATTTTATAATTCCTTCCAATGACGATGCTTCTAAGTCTATTGATATTATTTTAACCGAGGTAACGGATGCTATTGGCGTCGGTTTGGCCGAGCGCAAATCTGATAAACAAGGAGAAAAAGAATCTGAAAGTACCGCTCCGGTAGAACAAGCTAAGAAACCTGAAGCAGCAGCACCTAAAGAAGCCAAAGTTGAAAAAACCGAGGAAAAGGCAACAAAGACCAAAGCTCCTGTTTCAAAGGAAGTAAAAGAAGAGAAACCAGTAGTAGAAACTACTGAAAAAAAAGCGCCTAAATCAACGGCCAAAACCGATTCGGACAATTTGACCAAGATTGAAGGAATAGGTCCAAAAGCTGCAGAAGCATTGGTAAACGCGGGTGTTGAATCTTACGACAAACTGTCTAAAACCAAGGCAGAAAAAATCAAGGATATCCTTACAGGAGCAAGTAGCAGAATGGCGCACCTGGATCCTACGTCCTGGCCAAAGCAGGCCAAAATGGCTGCAGATGGCAAATGGGATGAATTAAAGGAATGGCAAGACAAAGCCAAAGCAGGAGTAGAATAATTAATATGTTTCAAAATTTAAAAAAAAGTAAAATGGTAAAAGTAACCGCTGCAGATGTAAATAAATTGAGAAAAACTACCGGTGCCGGTATGATGGATTGCAAGAATGCATTGGTGGAAGCAGAAGGTGATTTTGAAAAAGCAATTGAGATCCTGAGAAAGAAAGGGCAGAAAGTAGCGGCCAAACGGGCCGACAGAGACTCTTCTGAAGGAGCTGCAATCGCCAGGGTAAATTCTGATCAGACCAGTGGAGTGATCATTTCTCTAAATTGTGAGACGGATTTCGTAGCCAAAAATGAAAGTTTTGTTTCTCTGGCAAAAGAATTTGCCGAGATAGCTCTTAACTATGAGAATATAGATGACTTCCTTCAGGCCAATTACAACGGATTAACTGTTCGTGAGAAACTCACAGAGCAAACCGGAGTTATTGGAGAAAAGATCGAGATCGGCGGATTTAAAAAATTATCGGCCCCTTATGTTGGATCTTATATCCACGCCGGAAATAAAATTGCCACTCTGGTCGGGTTATCTGAAGCTGTGGATGGTGCGGATATTGCTGCCAAGGACGTGGCTATGCAGGCTGCAGCTATGAGTCCTATTGCACTGGACAAGGAAGATGTTGAAAAGGAGGTAATTGATAAAGAAATAGAAATTGCTAAAGATCAGCTAAGGCAGGAAGGTAAACCTGAGGCTATGCTCGATAATATTGCCAAAGGTAAACTCAATCGATTCTTTAAGGATAATACCCTGGTCAATCAGGCATTTATAAAAGACAGTAAGCAAACAGTTGCACAATATGTAAAGACTGTTGACAACGATTTAGAGATTACTGGCTTTGAACGTGTTGCGCTGGGCTAGCTAATTTTTGGCTATTGCTATATATAAACCGCTTCTCTTTCAGGGACAGCGGTTTTTTATTTCTCTTATCAACCCTTAAGCCAAGCTTCTCTAAGATTGGACTTATCTTCGGTAATGCCATCTGGTTGGACCAGTGTTCGTACATTGACCATCGGTCTGCCGACTTTGCCCTGGCAATTGACTTGCTCACCATTTCTCAGAACAACTACTGTTATTTCTTTTTCAGGGTTCCAGGTAAAACTCTGTCCGATTATCGGACGAATTGAATCAAGACTAATAGAAGTCCCGTCAATGCTTAGCAGGGTATCTCCTCCCAGGATTCCAAGATCCTGAAAGAACGAGTTTAATTCGATCCCTTTCCGCACAAAAATACTGTTGTCCGACATGTCCACATCAATATAAGGTATCTCGCCTCTAAAAAAATATCCACTTTCTTCCTCGCCAATTGAAGTGGTGAGGCCTACTCTAGAAAACAATTCTTCATAATCAATTGGTGTCTCACCCTGAACATGCGTGCTGAAAAAGGTTCCGATTTCAGGATAAGTCATGCTTACTATTTCGGGAATAAGATTGGCATCTTCAAAGGGAGTGTCTGAATCGTATTTTGAAGAAAGTTCCTTCATAAGCCACAAGATCCCTTTTTCTCCGTCGCTCAAATCGCGCAATAAGATGTCGAGGCACATACTTATCAGAGCACCTTTCTCATAGACATTGGCATAATTGTCTTTGTAGGGGTCTTGTAGTATTTGACTGCTCATGGCGGTAAATGACATGGCATCATCGTAATAAAGAGAATTATCTATCTTTCCAATAATCCTTTTGTAGAAATCACTTTCATCGATCAACCCCTGCTGAATCTGGAAAAGGTTGGCAAAGTATTCTGTTGTGCCTTCATACATCCACAAATGCTCAGACATTTTAGGATTATTGTAATCGAAATAATGTATCTCTTTGGAATGTACGTTTAGTGGCGTGACTATATGGAAAAACTCATGAGATACAACATCGACCATCAATTCTTCCAGGCTTTCCTTGGGCATTTGCTCCGGAAATACTACCACCGTTGAGGTATGGTGTTCCAAAGCCCCAAAACCGGTGGCATCGTCTTCGCCCATGGTCGAGAGGTAGAGTAATATATTGTACTCTTCTGTACTATCAATATTTCCTAAAAAATCCTTCTGGGCCATCATCATCTTCTCCATGCGATCTTTAAAATCAGAAGCCCTATAAGCATTATTCGGAGAATATACACCTATTGTAATATTGATATCATTGATTAGGAAAGAAGCATTATTAGGCTGGGCATACATTATAGGGTTGTCTATGACCTCAAAATATCTGTCTGCAATAAAAATATCCTTTCCCTCCTGGTCTGGGCCAGGTTTGAACTTAAGTGAAGTAGTGGGTGTCAATCCACTCGGTACGTCTATAACAATTTCATATGGCACTTCTTTTAAACCTGCAAAATATCCCAGGAATCCGTGAAGGTTCAACATGAAATTTTTACCTTCTTCAATATTTGTTCCCGCAGGGGAAAAGACAATATCTGTCATACTTGTCTCCTGGTCGAATGTATCATTGACGTAATAGGAGATTTTATCGAGATTTCGTGCCGATGAAATATACCAGGTATTTTCTTCGGGTTTTTGAACAATAAGTTCTTTCCCGTCATAATCGAACGCTTTAAAAGCTTCAATAAATTTGCCGTAGTTATCTATGCTATAGGTGCCAGGAACTGTTTTGGGAATATAAAAGTGGATGTCTTCTACACTAAATGCACCTGGATCTAAAGTAACCAACACTTTATCCTCTTCTATGTTTACCAGGTCCATATGAACTAACACCTGGGTGTCTTCGGCTTTTACCAAGGATCTGGTCGCCGTACAGCCAGCCAGAAACCAAATCAGAATGAGACTGAGAAAGGATTGTTTCATAAGTTTAGATATCATTTTGAATATCTCACAAGAATATTAAAATTAATCAAGTCAGCCACCAATATTATTAAATTATTAGCGATTGAATCGACCAGAATACTGGGATATCCCTAAAATATTTTGATTATTTTTGCTCAAAGCTAATAGAACGATAGCATGCTTTACAAAAGAATACTTTTAAAACTAAGTGGCGAGGCCTTGATGGGAGAGAGACAATACGGTATTGATCCCAAAAGATTGGCCTCCTACGCAGATGAGATTAAACAGGTGGTCGACAAAGGTGTAGAAGTGGCTATTGTTATCGGTGGCGGTAATATTTACCGGGGTATCGCAGGTGCCAGTAATGGTGTGGACAGAGTACAAGGAGACCATATGGGTATGTTGGCAACCGTAATCAACGGACTGGCCTTGCAATGTGCTTTAGAGGATAAAGACGTTCAGACCCGTCTGCAATCTGCCATCAAGATCAATGAAGTTGCTGAGCCTTTTATACGAAGAAGGGCCTTGCGACACCTGGAAAAAGGAAGGGTGGTAATTTTTGGCGGTGGAACCGGAAATCCTTATTTCACAACAGATTCTGCTGCAGTATTGAGAGCCATAGAGATCGAAGCGGATGTGATACTAAAAGGAACCCGGGTCGATGGTATATATACAAGTGATCCTGAAAAAGACAAATCGGCTACAAAGTTCGATACAATTAGTTTTAAGGATGTTCTGACCAGGGGACTTAAAGTTATGGACAGTACTGCTTTTACGCTAAGCCAGGAAAATGAACTTCCGATTGTTGTATTCGACATGAATAAAACAGGCAATCTGCTTAGAATTGTTTCTGGAGAAAATATAGGTACCGTGGTCAATATGTGATTCTGAATTCGCAAACCACGTTCTGCCATAAATAAATACGAGATGAACGAAGAGGTAAAATTTATAATAGAGGCCACTGAGGAGAGCATGGATGCAGCCATAGTTCACCTGCAAAAAGAATTTATCAAAATAAGAGCTGGTAAGGCTAATCCTTCGATGCTTTCAACAGTTATGGTTGATTATTACGGTTCTCAATCCCCTCTTTCTCAAATCTCCAATATCAACACTCCTGATGCAAGGACAATTTCTGTACAACCTTGGGAAAAAAGTCTGCTTCCAGAGATTGAGACAGCAATTATGCACGCCAATCTCGGTTTCAATCCGATGAATAACGGTGAAATGATCATCATCAATGTTCCACCGTTGACGGAAGAGCGAAGGATTCAATTGGTGAAACAGGCCAAGTCGGAGGCGGAGGATGCCAAAGTAAGTATCCGCAGCTCCAGACAGGAAGCGAACAAAGAAATAAAAAATCTTGACGTGTCTGAAGATCGGGAAAAGAATGCCGAGATAGACATACAGGAATTGACAGATACATTTACAGAAAAAATAGACAATCTGTTACACACCAAAGAAGCTGAAATAATGAAAGTATAGAGCTATTCTGCTCACGATGCTGATTTGCCACTTTATCCAAGGTTGCCCCGGATCATATAAAGCCTTGATCATTGCATCGGCAATATAAATTTCAATCTAGTTTACCGAGAAAATACAGCCCTATAACGGCCAGTATAAGTGCTATAGTACAGATAATGATGACCAACCTGTAGATTACCCGGGCGTTTTTTCCAAATTTTTTGTGCTCAGACATTTACTGTAATAGCATTTCTCTTTACCGACTTCCAATGATGAAGTTATAAAAACAGAATTAGAGCAGCTCCAATTTTTTATATCAAAAATCCAGCTGCATTAATTAAGCTGGCCTTTTTAGGAACACTGCTATGCATTTTCTACCTTTGCCCCCAATAAAATGGGAAGTATGGTTGCTAAACTTGCAACAAATTTCTGGGCCGTAACTGCAAGGATCATTCTACGAAACAGAATTCTTATCCTGACAGGAATTGCTCTGGTAACCGTATTTTTTGGCTTACAATGGGAGAATATGCGATTCACCCGATCTGAAGCCAACCTCCTACCCGACGACCATCCGGTTAATTTACAGTACACTGAATTTCTGGAACTATTTGGAGAAGAGGGGAATGCGATAGTCCTGGGCATTCGGGATAGTGCTCTTTTTACACCAAAGAATTTTAATCGCTGGAATACCCTCAGTAAACAACTTGCTGCCTTCCCGGAAATATCATTCGTAATCTCCACAGACAATTTAAAGGAATTGGTGAAGGATAAGGATGGGCAA
>JBPCUI010000172.1:0-4070 GCA_051011235.1 Flavobacteriaceae bacterium | reverse complement strand
CTGGACCTTGCTAAACGTACTCAACATATTCTTAAGTTAAAAGGGGGAAAGATCGCTACTAACGAAAGCACGGTCATTTCGTGAAGAAACAACAGGAAACATCATCTTTGGCGAGTACAGGCTGGCTTTTTAAAATGGCCTGGCGTGATGGAAAGGCTAGCGGGGGCAGACTTATTTTGTTTATGGCCTCTATTATACTAGGTATTACCGCACTGGTTTCAATTCAATCATTTAGTGATAATCTTAAAGAAAATATTCGTCTCCAGTCCAAATCGCTAATGGGAGCCGATTTTATAATTGATTCAAGACAACTTCCCAATGAAAAAGTTCAGAGAATAATTGATTCATTAGGTGGAGCGAAAGGAATGGAAGTCAATTTTGCGTCCATGGCCGCTTTCCCAAAAAATGAGGGTAGTAAACTGGTCCGTGTGAGGGGGCTTGAAGGTGAATTTCCACTTTATGGTGAATTAGAGACTGAGCCTGTTGATGCGGCAACAACCTATATTTCAAAAGAAGGAGCCCTTGTAGATGCCACGGTTATGCTGCAGTTTGAATTGGAGGTTGGAGATATAATCAAAATAGGCAATGCAAGCTTGCCCATTACGGGAACCCTTATCTCTGCGCCCGGTAATAGTGCATTTGCAAGTTCTGTAGCACCACCTGTCATTATTCCATATGACCTTATTGAACGAACAGAACTATTGCAGGTTGGGAGTCGTCTGGACTATAACTACTATTTTATTGCCCCGGACGATATGGACCTCGAAGCTCTTGACAAGGAACTCGACCCGATTTTGGATGCTGAGAATGCAGATCTTGACACACATACATCAGGGAGCCGACAAATGGGTAATTCCCATGGAAATGTTGGAAAATTCCTGAACCTGGTTGCATTTATTGCCCTTTTATTGGGCTGTGTGGGAATCGCAAGTTCCGTGCAGATCTATATAAAGGAAAAATTGAGGTCTGTGGCGGTGCTTAAATGTATGGGCGCCAGCCGAAAACAAACCTTCCTGATTTACCTTATTCAAATAGCGGGTATGGGGCTTCTGGGGGGTGTAATTGGTACGCTGGGGGGTATACTACTGCAGCTAACATTTCCAAGTATACTTCAAGGGTTTTTACCGTTCGAAGTACAATTGTCACTATCGCCTCAACCTATAATTATGGGCTTATTACTTGGTGTGTTTATGTCTGTTCTTTTTGCACTATTACCGCTTATGAGTACTTGGTATGTCTCTCCATTGCAGGTATTGCGTATTCAGGAAGCACCTGAGGAGAGGCCCCGAAAAGCCAGGGCACTGGTGTTTATTGGGATATTAATCTTTGTTTTCCTGTTTTCCCTATGGCTTTTAGAGGACTTGCGTTATGCAATTGGTTTTGTAATTAGTATTGCGGTAACATTCTCTGTATTGGCGGGTGTTGCCACACTATTTATGAAGGGAATAAAAAAATTCTTTCCTGCTAAGTGGAGTTTTACATCAAGACAGAGTCTTTTGAACCTTTTTCGGCCTAATAACCAGACTATGGTATTATTGGTAGCAATTGGAGTAGGTGCTTTTTTAATTAGCACCCTCTATTTTACAAAAGATATGCTGTTAGCTATGGCACAGCTTGATAGCAATAGTAGTAGTCCCAACATAATTCTGTTGGACGTACAGAGCGAGCAAAAGGACGACGTAGCAAATAGTATTACGCCTAAAGGCCTTCCGGTTTTGGATAATATTCCAATAGTTACTATGCGTATTCAATCCATAAAAGGACGCGCTGCAAATGATCTTAGAAAAGATACAACCCTGACAATGAATAAATGGGTTTTAAACCATGAATTTCGTGTTACTTACCGTGATAGCATGATTTCTTCAGAGACCCTTACCGAAGGTGAATGGGTACCTGA
Source organism: Flavobacteriaceae bacterium (assembly GCA_051011235.1). GTDB lineage: Bacteria > Bacteroidota > Bacteroidia > Flavobacteriales > Flavobacteriaceae > JAHEJJ01. Next base: position 2,173 of record JBPCUI010000172.1, on the reverse strand, counting down.
AATACCAAAAGAAGGTCTTATTCCTATTTCCTTAGCTGATAATATTGCCAGAGATGCTGAAGTTGTAGTAGGTGACACCATTATTTTTAATGTCCAGGGCGTTCTGATGGAAACCGTAGTGGGAAGTATTCGCACTGTGGACTGGAGAAGAATGCAACCTAATTTTAACCTGGTTTTTCCTAATGGCGTTTTGGAAAATGCCCCGCAGTTTCATGTTATAACGACCAATGCCCCTAGTGCTAGGGCTTCAGCCGACCTCCAGCGAGAATTGGTTCAAAAATTTCCTAATATCTCTGTGCTCGATTTACGGCAAATTGTAACTCTCATAGAGAATGTCCTGGATAAGATTGCATGGGTGATTAATTTTATGGCCTTTTTTAGTATCCTTACCGGTATAATTGTATTAATAGGAGCTGTGCGCACCAGTAAATATCAGCGTATAAAAGAAAGCGTACTATTGCGAACCTTAGGCGCAAAAAGCAAACAAATTCTGAAAATCACAGCCCTTGAATACTTTTATTTGGGTGTGTTGGGAAGCGGTATAGGTATATTACTATCACTTATAAGCAGTCAGTTACTGGCCACCTTTGTATTTAAAGCGCCATTTGTGCCTTCCATGGTGCCCTTTTTAGTATTGCTGCCAGGGATTACGTTACTTGTTCTCTTAATTGGTCTTAGCAATAGCAGGAGTGTGTTAAACAGTCCCCCATTGGCCGTACTTCGGAAGGAAGGAAGCTGATTTAATGGTGTTTCTAATTTTAGGCCAGATTTCTCAATCGCTGCCTTGCAGCTCATGTCGAAAAGACTTGGTCGAACATCCGTCATTTCGAACCGAACGAGGTGAGCGTGAGAAATCTCAAGTTATTTGTTTTCAATCACACTTACATGCAGTTTTGATTTCTCAATCGCCGCTTCGCGGCTCATGTCGAAATGACTTGTTAGGAGAAATATTCAAATACATCCAACATCCGTCATTTCGAACCGAGCGTAGCGAGTGTGAGAAATCTCAAGTTATTTGTTTTCAATCACATTTACATGCAGTCTTGATTTCTCAATCGCCGCTTCGCAGCTCATGTCGAAATGACTTGGTCAAACATTCGTCATTTCGAACCGAACGGAGTGAGCGTGAGAAATCTCAAGTTATTTGTTTCCAAACACTCTCACATATAGTAAAGATTTTTCAATCCCTGCTTCGCAGCTCATATCGAAATGACTTGGTAAAACATCTGTCATTTCGAACCGAACAGAGTGAGCGTGAGAAATCTTATCAAATAACCTCTTGATTTATGAATTCCCATTTCGGATTGAAAGCATTTATTAGGTTTTCTTTCTTTTCCCTACGCCACTTCTTAATTTCTTTTTCTCTATGTATAGCACGCCTCGGATCTTGGAAACCCTCATAGTAAATTAGATAAAAACAATTATATTTTCCGGCAAAAGACTTTTTAGAGTATTGGCTGTCAAAAAAGTGTTGTGATAGTCGTCTTTGGATATTATTGGTCATTCCGATGTATATCGTGGTCTTATGTGCATTAGTGGTTATATATACAAAGTATCGGTGTAGCATTACTTATTTAGATTTCTCAATCGCTGCTTCGCAGCTCATGTCGAAATGACTCGGTAGTATAAGTATTCAAATTCAATCAACATCCGTCATTTCGAACCGAACGAAGTGAGCGTGAGAATTATACAAAAACATCCAACATCCGTCATTTCGAACCGAAGGGAATGAGCGTGAGAAATCTCAAGATATTTGTTTTCAATCACACTTACATGCAGTAAAGATTTCTCAATCCCTGCTTCGCAGCTCATGTCGAAATGACTTGGTCAAACATCTGTCATTTCGAACCGAACAGAGTGAGCGTGAGAAATCTCAATTTATCTGTTTTCAACGACAATTACATGCAGTTTAGATTTCTCAATCGCTGCTTTGCAGCTCATATCGAAATGACTTGGTCGAACATCCGTCATTTCGAACCGAACGGAGTGAGCGTGAGAAATCTCAGGTTATTTGTTTCCAATCCCACTCACATGCAGTAAAGATTTCTCAATCGCCGCTTTGCAGCTCATATCGAAATGACTTGGTCGAACATCCGTCATTTCGAACCGAACGGAGTGAGTGTGAGAAATCTCAATTTATTTGTTTTCAACCCCACTACCGTGCAGTAAATAT
>JBPCUI010000171.1:0-2959 GCA_051011235.1 Flavobacteriaceae bacterium | reverse complement strand
GCCATGTCCAATTCCCTCTCGTCCAACTGATCAAAAAGCTCTTCCTGTTTAAAAGAGAATGTAATAAGGTTTTCCAGTATTTGTCTTAACATCTCTGCGTCTTCCGTAATGGTGGAAGCGCCGGATGCGCTCATACCAGCTGCTTTAAGCTCATCACTCATCTGTTTGATCTTTTGTGCCGCAGCTTTTTGCTTTTGCTTGGCGTTATTCTTATTTCCCTCTGCATCTTCATTGTCTGAAGACTGCTCCTCGCCATTTTGCTTATTCAGTTCTTCCAATGCCTCTTTCTGGTCCTTTTTAACGTCTTGCTCTAATTTTTCGTCAATCTCCAACGGTAAAGGCTTCTTAAGATCTTTATTGTCTTTTTCTAACTCCTCAAGTTCTTTTGCCAATTCTTTAAATTCATTATTTAGATTTTCCTGAAGTTCACTGCTCATCTTGTCTTTTTCAACTTCAGATAGCGATTCCTGGGATTTTGAAAGTTCTTCTAAATCTTTGGAGAGCTGGGCCGCTTTTTCGGTGACGTAATACCTTTTGGTCAGCTCCAATAACTGCTCCAGGTTACGCTCATTGTTTTTCTGGTTTTTCCCAAGTTCCTCCAGTCTCTTGGTCAGCTCCTCTTTTTCAAGTTTATCTGCTATTTTCTTTAGTTCTTCCAGAAGTTTCTCATTCTTTCTGGCCTCCAATTCCTGACGCTCCAAACGCTCTCTCAACAATTCATTCAGCCGATCGTCATTTTCTGCCTGTTCCAGGTTTTCTTTTAATTGACGACTGAACCGCTGCATCATTTGTTCCTGTTGTTCCTGCTTGTTCAGAAAATCCTTTATTTTATTTTGATCGTTAAAACTAAGGCTGTTCTTTTCCTTCTGTTCCCGGTTGATATCCTCCAGGCTTTCCTCCTGTTCTTTATAGCCATCAAGAGATTTATTGAGGTCGTCAAGAATATTCTTTTGGAACTCTAATTGTTTGTTATTCACTTCATTTTCGTCCAAAATTCTTGTGCTAAACACCTTGGTTCTAACCGTTTTTCCGCCGCGAATTGCGTCATTGTCAGTAGTTTCGAAATAGAAACTATAGTTTTCGCCTTCATCTAACTGCAGGCCGCTGGGAAAAGTGTAGTAAAATTGTTTGAAATTGGTGAGGGGGCGATCCAATATCAACATCTGCTTATCCTCTGCCCGGTTGGAAGGATAGCAGACGATCCTTAGAGATACCAGCTTGTAATCATCGCTCGCTTCTCCTTCAAAATAGAGGATATTCGGATTTATTGAATCTGTAAGCTGCCTGGCCCGGATAAGAGGTGGCTCATCCCTTACCACCTTGAACTTATAGTTGAGTATTTCATAGGCCTTCGCGTTTTCATTGGAGGTGCTAAGCTGATACGCGAGATCCTTATAAATCGTTTTGTTAAGTGTAAACAGTTCTTGTTTCCTGTTAAAAAACTCAGTACTATCTTTGGTGATCAGCGCAATATTTGCAGTGTTTTCTCCGTCTATTTCCCATTCAACACGGGTGCCTTCAGGGAAGGTGGCATTACCTGTGCTATTTAAAATATCCTCTTTTTTGTCAATATAAGCCGGGTACCTTAATATCAGTTTAAAATCCTGAATAGTGGGTACGTTTAAAGCCTCTAAATGATAGGTGCGAGAATTATAGCCATTAGCCTCAAAGTAAAAAGATGAACTCGTAAGAGGAGGTGAAAAAGTATAGTGAAATATACCCCCTGTGTTCTGCATTAAATACAATTTGCCATTAATAACTATATTGATTTCCTGTGGTTTCACCTTGCCTTCTGTGCCAACCTGAACTGTAACTTCTTCGGTTTCTAATGCCCTTAAATTATCCACAATTACGTTGAAGGTAAATGGCGCCGGAGGTTCGTAAGCCACATCATAATTTATTACCCTGTCATATGTTCCTAAAAAAGAATTGAGGTTGCCACTGATCCAAATAAGTATAAAGACGAGCAGCGGAGCCAACAAAAATTTGGCGTATTTAAGATTGTCTCTGAAATTTATAGCTTTATGGAACGGCACAGGTCTCATTTCTGCAGACCGCTTCTCAATGCTCGCTAATAGTAGTTCGGTTTTGGCCTTATTTTCGGCCAATTCTATCAGGTTGTACAATTTATCGTCGATCCCGGTAAAATGCCTGCCAATTATCAAAGAGGCCTCGCGTTCAGATATGCCTTGTTTAATTCTAAACAGGTAGAATAAAGGGGTTATAATAAATCGTGCCAACAGATATCCCTCTATTGCTAAAAAAAGCAAAAGCAGAATTAATCGCCCATTTGAGTTTAGCCAAAGGAAGTACTCTATAGAGAGCGTCAGCAGGAAAAAAATAAAACCCAGGACAAGAAACAACAGTATTCCCTTAAGCAATACTTTAGTATAGTATTTCTTGGAAAACCGCAGAAGTTTCTCTACTATGTGATCATAAGCCTTCAACAACAGTAAATTACAAAGCAAGATACCTGTTAGTTTAGAAAATTAGTCCAAAATATTGTTAAAAAGTATGGATCGTATTTATGCCTTTTGCATTGCTTTTCGCCTTTTGGATTCTCTTTCAAGCGAGTATCTTTGTGGCCTAAGTAAGTCTATATGTCTGATAAAATAAGGGTGAGATTTGCACCCAGTCCTACCGGTCCGCTTCATATTGGCGGTGTGCGCACTGCGCTGTTCAATTACCTTTTTGCTAAAAAGCATAAAGGAGTTTTTGTTCTCAGAATCGAAGACACGGACCAAAACAGATTTGTAGAGGGTGCGGAAGCCTATATAATCGAATCGCTGGCCTGGTGCGGCATTCCTTTTGACGAAGGGCCATCGAAGGAATCTTCATACGGGCCGTACAGGCAAAGTGAGCGAAAGCATCTCTATGGCGAATACGCCAGAAAACTGGTCGAAAGTGGAAATGCGTATTACGCATTCGATACTCCTGAAGAACTTGAGCTAAAAAGGAA
>JBPCUI010000170.1:0-12830 GCA_051011235.1 Flavobacteriaceae bacterium | reverse complement strand
CAAATAGATCGCAGCAACCCGAATGTAGTTTATACAGGCTACCAGTTTGGGAATTACTACCGCCTGGATCTGGCCGAAGATCTGCAGGAAAAGATACAACCGAAACATGAGCTCGGCCAAACTGAATATCGTTTCAACTGGCAAACACCTATCCTGCTTTCCCCACACAATCAAGACATTGTATATATGGGTAGTAATATCCTTCATCGCTCAATGAATCAAGGAGTGAAATGGGAAAGCATATCACAAGATCTCACATCGGGTGCCAGGGAAGGTAATGTTGCCTATGGTACAATTACCAGTGTTTCAGAATCTCCAATTAATTTCGGATTGATCTATGTTGGCACTGACGACGGTTTGGTGCAGCGAACAGACAACAGCGGAACTTCCTGGGTTAAAATATCGGGCAATCTGCCATCAGATCTATGGATTAGTGAAGTGTTGGCCTCGAGTCACAACTCGAATCGGGTATTTGTATGCCTCAACGGATATCGCAAGGACGATTTTAAAACCTATATCTTTAAGAGTGATGATAGGGGTAAAAGCTGGAAGGATATTTCCGCAAACATTCCCGATGCTCCTGTCAATGCCCTGGCGGAAGACAAGAACAATAAAGATCTTTTATTCGCAGCCACCGATACAGGATTATACGTAACTTTTAATGGTGGCCAAAGCTGGGAAGTCTTTCAAAGCGGGATCCCGAATGTGGCCATTCACGATTTGGTAATACAGGAAGAAGCCGGCCATCTACTGGCAGGTACGCATGGCAGGAGTATCTACCTGGCAGATATTTCTATATTGCAGCAAATGAACTCCGGTGTACTTAACTCGTCCTTGTATGTTTTTGATTTTCCAGAAATTAAATTCTCGGAGAAGTGGGGTAATCCACCCAGTGCATGGTCTAAACCGGATACCCCAGGAATAGATATCAGTTTCTATAGCCAGGATAGTGGGAATTTCACGGCAGAAGTGCGGACTTCAGAAGACATCGTAGTCAGCAGCACAGAGCTGGAGGTCGAAAGAGGTTTGAATATCCTTTCATTTGATCTGGCATTTTCTAAAAAAGGCAAGTCTAATTATCTGAAAAAATACAAAAGAGAACTGCTAGAGGCCAAAAACGGCAAGACGTATCTTCCTCAGGGATCCTATAAAGTTGAAATTAAAGGAAATGGTCATCAAGAGGTAAAAGTGTTTAAAATAATTGATTGAATTACAATAAAAATATCAACTTCACGACTATAAAATTTCATTTATGCAACTCAGCCTGACTATTCCCGCTCTTCTCTTTCCAGCAATATCATTAAGTATGCTGGCATATAATGCGCGATATTTAGCTATTGCTGCTTTAATCAGACAACTAAACAAGCAGTACAGAGAAACAGCTTCCAAAAGCCTGGGACTTCAGGTACGACAACTGCAGAAAAGACTTAACATCATCAAGAATATGCAGGCAGTGGCCATAATGAGCTTTCTACTAAGTGCCGTAACCATGTTCATGATCTATATCGGGCAGGAGATACTAGCGAATGTCGCATTTGGTATTAGTTTACTATGCCTTATGTTATCCCTCATCTTGTCCTTAGTAGAGGTACAACTTTCAACTAAAGCCCTGAGCATACAGCTGCAGAATATGGAAGACTGAATACTCTCATAAACAGAACCAACCAAATGACATTAAAAACACCCAGGGGAAAACGGATAACATCCATTGATATGTTAAGGGGACTCGTTATGGTTATCATGGCCCTTGATCACGTACGGGATTATTTCCATAACGAAGCTTTCTACTTTGATCCCACCGATCTGGAACAAAGCTATCCCTCGCTTTTCTGGACTCGTTTCGTTACGCATTTTTGTGCGCCTGTATTTGTATTTCTGGCCGGGACATCGGCTTTTTTTGTGGGACAACGCAGAAATAAGAAATTTTTGTCTGCCTGGTTGATTAAACGAGGCCTGTGGTTAATCTTTGCTGAATTCACGATCATTAAACTCGCGTGGACTTTTCAGCTCGACTACTCCGCTATCATCCTTCAAGTGATCTGGGTCCTGGGGCTGGGCATGCTCTTTCTGGCAGCCTTTATCTATATTCCCAGAAGAATTGGAATTGCCATTGCTCTAATGGTGGTCTTTGCCCATAACTTCCTGGATATCTACGGACAGGGCGATCCATTTACACCCGCCCAAACTCTGACGGAAGTTTTTTGGAGATTCCTTCATGTATTTGGCCTGGTGCCACTGGGCAGCAGCATGGCCCTGGTGGCCTATCCGGCCATTCCCTGGATCTTTGTAATGCCTCTGGGATACTATTTTGGTAAACTTTATACATCCGAGGTCTCATCTGAATTCCGGATCAAAAGACTCTGGCAAATTGGTTTGGCTACGACATTAATTTTCTTTGTCCTTCGTTTTATTAACCTATACGGGGATCCATATTTCTGGACGTCACAGGAAACAGTTTCATACACATTGATGTCGTTTTTTAATCTGACCAAATATCCGCCCTCGCTTCTCTTCCTTTTGGCGACGATCGGACCTTCCATTATTTTCCTCGCTCTGGCAGAAAAATGGCATGGGAAGTTTTTTGATCAACTGGTGATTATTGGAAGGGTCCCGATGTTTTTCTACGTCGTACACATATATCTCATCCATTTCCTGGCACTGGTGGCAGCAGTAGCGACAGGTTTCCAGGCATCCGATATGATCATCGACATCTGGATCACCATACAACCCGAATTACAGGGTTATGGATTCGGACTTGGTGTTGTTTACCTGATATGGATCGGGGTGGTACTGGTGCTCTACCCGGTATGTACATGGTACAATCGTTATAAAACAAACAACCGGGATAAGTGGTGGTTGAGTTATTTATAAACGTTATTCAAGCCTGGAACTACCTTCCAATATGAAACAAAGCATCCCCCTGGTTAACAACCGCCTGATGGTTAATTGATAGAATATGACCTTCGAAGGGAGCTTTTACCCGCCTTCGATGCTTTGCGTAGGTATCGGTGATGAGTCCTAGTTCCTGGCCCTTTTCTACACTGCTCCCATTGACGATCTCAGGGATAAACATCCCGGCTGTGGGAGCCCTCAGCCATCTTCTGTCGCTGAGAAGAAAACTTTTGCTTCTTTCCACATAAGCCGGCTCAATCTTGTTGATCATGCCTAAGGATTTTAGGACATTCATAATTCCCTGCATGCCTTCAAGGATCGCATAGTCATCAAAACGCATGCTTTCCCCTGCTTCAAAAACAATGGATGGTTTCCCCATTCTGAAGGCCGCTTTTCTAAAGGAACCGCCGATTAGTTTTGAAGGAAAAGCGAAGGGCGCGTTGAAGATCTCGGCAAGTGATTTACTTTGGTCGTCCTCCATCGTAAAACGTGTTTGAGGATAATTATTTCGTTGTGCACCACCTGTATGAAGGTCAATTCCGTAATCGACCTGATTCAATATCTCGGAAGTATAGTGATAGGCAATCCTACTTGCCAAAGAACCTGTTTTCTTTCCAGGAAAGCTTCGGTTTACATCCTTCCCATCAGGAACATCCCTGGAAAAATGGATAAAGCCAAATATGTTCAGGATAGGTACAGCGATAACTGCACCTTTTCTGATATTGAATTGTTTTTGTTGCAACATGCGCCTTACAATTTCAATACCGTTGATCTCATCGCCATGCAGGCCGGCCTGTATCAAAAGTGTAGGGCCTGGCTTCTTTGAATTGAAAACATAAATGGGGATATCGATAAGAGTACCTGTCGGTAGACGATCTATACCGATCTTGAGTAATTTTTTCTCACCCGGAACTACGGTTTCCTTACCTATGACGATATCTCTGTTTTCTTCTACGACGTCCATTGCGTTCTACGTATTTAATAATTTCCTTCGCGATATTGATTTCCGTTGCAGACTCTATTCCCTTTAGACCGGGTGAGGCATTGACCTCAATAAGAAGTGGTCCCCGTTTAGAACGGATCAGATCTACGCCTGCAACTCCAAGACCCAAATATTTCACGGCATTGACTGCTATATTTTGCTCAGTAGGTGTGGGGATGATAGCCATGATGTCTGCTCCCCTATGCACATTGGAACGAAATTCCTCCAGTGCACTCGTTCTTTTCATGCTTGCAATCACTTTGTCGCCAACCACAATAATCCGGATATCCTCACCATTGGCTTCCTCTATATATTCCTGCATGAGGATGCTTGTATCCATCTTGTAAAATGTGTCTAATATAGATTTGGCAGATTTCTTGCTTTCGGCCAGAATGACCCCCAAACCCTGCGTTCCTTCCTGAAGTTTGATGATGACGGGAGTGCCGCCAAGAATTTTAATTTGCTCTTCAATATTATCCGGATTGATTGAAAACAGTGTTTCCGGAATGGGAATTCCTTTTCTTGCCATGATTTGCAAAGTTCTGACCTTATTCCTTGCACGTGTTATTCCCAACGATCTTGCAGTACTGAACACCCCATTCATTTCAAACTGCTTTACAATGGCCGCTCCGTGCCTGGTGACATTAGTTCCGATTCGGGGAATGATTGCATCAAAATCGTCAGTAATACTCTCGTCTCTCAGAAAGATCTGCGGTTTCCCTGATCCCAGTTTTACAGAGCACTTAGTGTGGTCTATCAGCTCAATGTAATGACCCACCTTTTCGGCCTCTTCTGCAATTCTCTTAGTGGAATACACATTAAGGCTAACCGATAATAGTCCGATATTCATAGCTAATGGTCACATGGTATTTGAATTACCTAATATCGGCAAAATATTCAATCAGTGTATTGTCATTGCTTATAATCAATCTAAATACTGAATATTAGGAGCCGCGAAGTTTGTTAATATATAGGCTGTAGCTTAAATTAGCACAGCTTAAATTATTGGAATGAGTGCACTTATTAAATCGTCCATTGCCCGCAAGGTGGTAATGGCGCTTTCCGGTCTTTTTTTAGTACTTTTCTTATTACTACATGTATCCATTAACCTCGCTTCTGTAATCAGTCCCGATACATTTAATGAATGGTCGCATTTTATGGGATATAATCCGCTGGTCCAATACCTGATGCAGCCGATCCTGATCGCAGGGGTAGTCATTCATTTTGTAATGGGGATAGTACTTGAGATTCAGAATAACAGGGCAAGGTCTGTAAAATACACCCAATTCAAAGGCAGCGCCAATGCCAGTTGGGTGTCCAGAAATATGATTATTACAGGATTAGTGGTGCTCGCTTTTTTAGGGCTTCATTTTTACGATTTTTGGATCCACGAAATGAGCTACAAGTATATCGATGTGAATCCGCAGGATCCCACGCGTTACTACCTGGAGACCGTTGAAAAATTTAAGCCTATCTGGAGAACAGTACTGTATGTACTTTCATTTGTTTTGCTATCCTTGCATCTCTGGCACGGTTTCCAATCTTCTTTCCAAAGTATGGGTCTTAACAATAAGTATACGCCGGGTATCAAAAGAATTACCAAGCTCTACGCTCTGGTAATTCCCCTGTTATTCGTTTTTATAGCATTATATCATCATTTAAACCCATTAACGCACTAATTTATGGCTAATCTGGACTCCAAAATTCCATCCGGCTCATTAGCGGAAAAATGGACAAAGCACAAGAATGAGATCAACCTGGTTAATCCGGCTAACAAGAGGCATATCGATGTTATAGTTGTAGGTACCGGCCTGGCAGGTGGCTCGGCCGCTGCTACGCTGGCCGAATTGGGCTACAATGTAAAAACGTTCTGCTACCAGGATTCACCAAGACGGGCACATTCAATAGCAGCTCAGGGTGGAATCAATGCATCAAAAAACTACCAGGGTGATGGCGACAGTGATTACCGTCTCTTCTTCGATACTATTAAGGGAGGTGACTACCGTTCCCGGGAAGCTAATGTTTATCGCCTGGCCGAAGTTTCAGGAAATATTATAGATCAATGCGTCGCCCAGGGTGTCCCTTTCGCCCGGGAATACGGAGGTTTACTGGACAATCGATCATTTGGAGGCGTATTGGTATCACGTACCTTTTACGCCAAGGGTCAAACCGGGCAACAACTTTTATTGGGTGCCTACGGCGCAATGAATAGACAAATTCAAAGAGGTAAAATTCAGTCGTATACCCGTCATGAAATGTTGGACCTTGTCCTTGTAGATGGAAAGGCCCGTGGTATAATAGCACGCGATTTGATCAGCGGAGAGATCGAGAGGCATGCCGCCCATGCTGTGGTTTTAGCAACAGGCGGATATGGAAATGTCTTTTTCCTTTCAACTATGGCAATGGGCTGTAATGTAACTGCCGCCTGGCGCGCACATAGACGAGGTGCTTTTTTCGCCAATCCATGTTTTACTCAAATTCACCCAACTTGTATCCCAGTCTCTGGAGATCATCAGTCCAAACTCACTTTAATGTCTGAGTCACTTCGAAATGACGGCAGAATTTGGGTGCCACTGCGACTTGAAGATGCCCAGGCAATCAGGGAGGGCAAATTGAAACCTACCGAGCTGAAAGACGAAGACCGGGATTACTTCCTGGAACGTCGATATCCTGCTTTCGGAAACTTGGTCCCCCGTGATGTGGCCTCACGCGCTGCCAAAGAACGCTGCGATGCAGGCCATGGTGTGAACAAAACCGGTGAAGCGGTATATTTGGACTTTGCCTCTTCCATAGAGCGATACGGAAAAGAGAAAGCACTTACTTCAGGCCTTAAGGATCCGGATAAGGCCACCATTACTAAATTGGGCGAAGCGGTGATTGAAGCCAAATACGGCAATCTTTTCCAGATGTACGAAAAGATTGTAGACGAGAATCCATACAAAACACCAATGATGATCTATCCGGCTGTCCATTATACCATGGGTGGTTTATGGGTAGACTACAACCTGCAAACAACTATTCCTGGTTGTTTCTGTGCCGGTGAAGCTAATTTCAGTGATCACGGTGCTAACCGTTTAGGCGCCTCAGCGTTAATGCAGGGTCTTGCCGACGGATATTTCGTTCTGCCTTATACTATTGGAGATTATTTGTCGGATGATATCAGAACAGGTCCGATTTCAACAGACTTACCGGAATTTGAAGCAGTGGAAAAAGGAATAAGGGAGCGGATTGACAAGCTTATGAATGGCAGTGGGAAACATTCTGTGGATTATTACCATAAAAAATTAGGTAAGATCATGTGGAATAAATGTGGCATGTCTCGTAACGCAGAAGATCTTGAAAGTGCCATTGAGGAAATCGCGGTTTTGAGAAAAGATTTTTGGGAAAATGTAAAAATCCCCGGAGATATAACCGGTATGAATACGGAATTGGAAAAGGCAGGACGCGTGGCAGACTTCCTTGAATTAGGTGAACTTTTTGCTAAGGATGCTCTTCAGAGAAATGAATCTTGCGGAGGACATTTCAGGGAGGAATATCGAACACCTGAAGGTGAGGCCCTAAGAGATGATAAGAACTTTAAGTATGTAGCGGCATGGGAATACAAGGGAGATCCAAAAGACGCGGTAATGCATAAAGAAGAACTGATCTACGAGAACATTGAAGTTAAAACAAGAAGCTATAAATAATTATACCTGATTAATCGCTCAGGAACTATTGGAAAAAGCAATAATATGAATCTACACTTGAAAATATGGCGTCAGCAGAATGCCAATTCGAAGGGCCAAATGGTAGACTACCCCATCAGCGGGGTAGAAGATGATATGTCTTTCCTGGAAATGCTTGATATACTTAATGAATCTCTCGTAAATAAAGGTGAGGAACCTATTGCTTTTGATCACGACTGTCGGGAAGGGATCTGTGGCACTTGTTCATTGATGATCAATGGAGAGCCACACGGCCCTGATCGCCTGATTACTGCCTGCCAGCTGCATATGAGAAAATTCAAAGATGGCGACACAATTGTTATTGAGCCATTTAGAGCAAAGCCCTTTCCAGTGATCAAGGATTTGATTATAGACCGCAATGCATTTGAGAGGATTCAGCAGGCGGGTGGCTATATTTCCGTAAATACCTCTGGAAATACAATTGATGCCAATTCTATTCCGATCGAAAAACTCAAAGCTGATGAAGCGATGGATGCAGCTACGTGCATTGGTTGTGGCGCCTGCGTAGCAGCGTGTAAAAATGCCAGTGCCATGCTTTTTACCTCAGCAAAAGTTTCACAATTCGCCCTCCTGCCTCAAGGTCAAGTGGAAGCACAAGAAAGAGCAAAAAACATGGTGCGTCAAATGGACCTGGAAGGTTTTGGCAACTGTACCAATACAGGAGCTTGCGAAGTTGAATGCCCTAAAGGAATATCGTTGGAAAACATCGCCAGGTTGAACAGGGAATATTTATGGGCTACCTCCAAGGGATAATACTAAAACCAATACCTATTAAAAAGCTCTGCAGCTGGTTGCAGGGCTTTTTTGATGAATGTAAATAGGCGTGGACTTCCAAGGCAATTTTGCTACATTTATGGGATATCGCTAAAGATGAATACATTTCCAAATAAGATCAGAACAAAACTCCCCGGTTTAGCTCCATCTATCTTCACAACTATGAGTATACTTGCCAGGGAGCGTGGAGCAATTAATCTTTCACAGGGATTTCCCAACTTTTCGCCAGACCCGCGGCTTCTGGAATTAGTTTCAAAAGCAATGAACGATGGTTATAATCAATATGCCCCACTCGGAGGAATTTACTCGTTAAGAGAGACCATTTCAGAAAAGATCCTGGCACTTTATGGTCGGGAATACCATTCCCAATCCGAGATCACCGTAACGGCCGGAGCTACCCAGGCAATATATACAGCTATCGCCGCCTTCGTATGGCCCGGTGATGAAGTTATAGTTCTAAAACCCGCCTACGATTGTTATGAACCGGCAATCGAAGCACAGGGTGCCAGGCCGGTATTAGTGCAGATGAGATCTGCTGATTACAGTATAGATTGGAACTCAGTTGCCGGGGCTGTTAGTCAGAAGACCAAAATGATCATCATCAACACACCGCATAACCCGAGCGGGAGAACTTTTTCGAAGGATGACATGCTGGCGCTGCAAGAGCTTCTAGAAGGCACAGATATTATTCTGCTCAGTGACGAGGTATACGAACATATTGTATTTGACAATTGCGATCATGAAAGCGTTTCAAAATACAGGGATTTAGCCTCTCGTAGTTTAGTATGCGCATCCTTTGGAAAAACATTCCATGTAACAGGTTGGAAAATGGGCTATTGTGTGGCACCGGCAGAACTGATGCGTGAATTTCAGAAAATTCATGAATTCAATGTTTTTTGTGCAAATCATCCAATTCAGAGAGCGCTTGCCCAATATTTGAAATCACCGGAAAATTATACGGACTTGGGTCCTTTTTTCCAAAAGAAACGCGATCTCTTTCTAAGTGGGTTAGAAGGATCCAGATTTAAATTTACACCTTCAGAGGGGACATATTTCCAACTGTTGGACTATTCAGAAATCAGCCAGGAAAATGATGTGGAATTTGCTAAACAGCTGACCATAGAAAAGGGTGTAGCCAGCATTCCTATTTCAGTATTTAATATGGATCAGGCAGACCATCAGCAGTTGCGATTTTGTTTTGCTAAAAAGAACGATACCCTAGAAAGCGCTACCGAAATCCTGAGAAAAATCTAATTCATCGCTTCATACAGCTTTTTTAAGAATTCGGCCATTTTTCCAGGCTCCATCCAACGGGTAACCACTACTATTTCACGTTCCCGGTCAATTACGATATAATTACCTCCAAATCCTTGAGCGGAAAAAATAGTCTCGGGACTGCCTTCCCATTGATCTTCTCCCTTTTTATTCAACCACCACATATGTCCGTAGTTCACATGGGATGGTGAAGAGGTAACAGCCTCCTCAATCCATTCTTTACTGATAATATTTTGGTTGTTCCAAGTGCCGTTATTCATAAATAAAAGCCCGAAACGCGCCATGTCCTCAGCATTTATAAAAATGCCTGCTCCCGAGTGTCCTCCTCCGGTAACAGATTTTATTTTTACACCGTCTACCACGGTCCAGGCGTGGTCATACCCAAACCATCTCCAGGTAGTTGATGCGCCAATAGGGTCCATAAGTTGCTCCTTGAGAACCTTGGGTAAAGGATCGCGCCAAAGATGAGTGAGTGCATAGGCTAAGACATTAACGCGTACATCGTTGTACTCCATCACAGTTCCCGGAGCTTTGAGTTCTCTGTACTTCCAATCGTCCAGGGTGCCTTCACGGGGTGGCCTGTCGGCCCAGTCCTTGATACCCCATAATTCACCAGACCAATCTGAATTTTGATGCAGCAAATTCTTCCAGCTGATCTTACTGTTATGTGGCCCCTCAAATGTACCGTCCCATATATATTCGGCAACGAGATCGTCTGTACTTCGAATCAATTGCCGGTCTACAGCAAGGCCTGCTACAGTTGAGAGAAAGCTCTTGGTTACACTAAAAGTCATATCCACTCTTTTGGTGTCGCCCCAACTGGCAATAATAAAGCCCTTCTTAAGAACCAAGCCGGCCGGGCCTCCTCTTTTCTTTGTAGGTCCGAGAATTTCGTGAAATGGCTCCCTTGCAAACCCTTTCAGAATTGCAATTCTAAGATCCTTAGAGCCCGAATACTCATTCTCCACAGCGAATTGTACAGCGTCGCTCAGCTGCTTTTTGTCAATTTTAAAATTTTGAGGAGATCTTGTTTCCCAAGAACTGTTTCTCTCAGGAAAGTAAATGTCTGATTGCCCATAAGAGTTAATGGATAAGGCAATGCTAACGGATAATAAGAATATTTTGATCGTATTCATGCAACAATATTTTGGCCCTACAAGTTAGTTATATCGAGCCGCATTAACCAGTCGGTTTGCTGATCTTTTCCTATAAAATAAGGGTGCTCCCCAAATTTTGTATACCCATGAGTTTCATAAAAGCGAATTGCATTGTTATTCTTTTGCCAAACTCCTAACCATAAATATCTTTTACCCTCTTTTTGGGCAAACTCTTTAATTCTAGACAGCAACCATTGGCCTATTCCTTTGCCTTGAAACTCCTGGAGTACATAAATCCGCTCAATCTCCAGAGAGTGTACGTCGCGAAGATCTGTCTGAGCCATTCCCTGATTAAGTTTGAAATAGCCAGCCAACTGTTTGTTGCAATAGACGAAATAAAAGGATGAATTGGGATTTTTAAATTCCAGTCCGAGAGTTTTATCACTAAATGCTTCATCCATGTATGACTGAAAATCATCAGGGTCATTAAGATGTGCAAATGCCTGGATAAATGTGGTTCTCGATAGATGCAGTAATGCATCCAGCTGCTCAACTTTACATTTTGTCAGGGAGAGATTCATGCGAAGCCAATTTTACGAAAATTAATAAAGATAATCGGCTTGAAGATTTTCCTTCCTGAATTTAATAAAGAATATTGGGGTTAAAACGATGAAGTCAATGTATCTAAAATAAAAAAGCAAACTTTTCAGTTTGCTCATTTTCATATCAAGATTTGCGTTTTACAGCATAAAGAGTTTTTTGGCCAGTAATAGAATTCCACTGATGAATTCATTTCTATATACCTGTACCTCTTCTTCTACTTGCGTATGGTCTATCTGGGCTTCCATAGCTTATTACTAATTTTTAGGTTAATATGGGGTTAAATTCTCAAGAAGATAAATATAGGATTAATTAACGCACGAATCAACGGATTGTTGTGAAGTTTCAAATTTTTGTGGTAAAAACTGAATCGGTATGCTGTTCGTCGATATTCTGGCTATCAGATCAACATCTCTGGTACCCTGCCTTCAATGATCAAATTGCCTTCAGTAGCATCTATAATTGATTCCACACTAACCTTCGGTGCCCTTTCTAATAGTTTAAATCCGTTTTCAGTAACCTCCAAAACAGCCATGTTAGTAACAATTTTCTTTACACAGCCAACTCCCGTTAATGGTAGGGTACATCTCCTCAATAATTTAGACTTACCGGCTTTATTGGTGTGTGTCATGGCTACAATAATATTTTCAGCAGAGGCTACTAGGTCCATAGCTCCCCCCATGCCTTTGACCATTTTTCCCGGAATTTTCCAATTTGCAATATCCCCGTTTTCCGCTACCTCCATCGCTCCTAATATGGTCAGATCTACATGTTTGCCCCGAATCATCCCAAAGCTTGTCGCCGAATCGAAGAAAGAGGCACCGGGAAGAGTGGTTATAGTTTGCTTACCGGCATTGATAATATCTGCATCTTCTTCTCCTTCATATGGAAATGGTCCCATTCCGAGTACACCATTTTCGCTTTGAAATTCAACACTTATATCCGATCTTACAAAATTGGCAACCAATGTCGGGATACCGATACCGAGGTTCACATAGTAACCATCTTTTACCTCGCGCGCTATTCTTTTAGCTATTCCGTTCTTTTCTAACATTAGTTAGCCTGTCTTACTGTAATTTGTTCTATTCTTTTCTCATATCGGGCTCCCTGGAAAATACGCTGGACAAATATTCCCGGAATATGAATTTCATTCGGATCCAAATCCCCTGCCGGATGAAGTTCCTCTACTTCTGCCACGGTAATTGCAGAGGCACCGCACATGCAGGGATTAAAATTCCTGGCAGTCCCTTTAAATATTAAATTGCCTGCCTCATCTCCTTTCCATGCTTTAACAAATGAAAAATCCGATTTATAAGCGTACTCTAAAACGTACATCTTTCCATTAAATTCCCTGGTTTCTTTTCCCTCAGCTACTTCGGTCCCATAGCCAGCTGGAGTGAAGATTGCAGGAAATCCCGCCTGAGCTGCTCTGCATTTTTCGGCCAATGTGCCCTGTGGTGTGAGTTCTACTTCGAGCTCTCCGTT
>JBPCUI010000169.1:0-12273 GCA_051011235.1 Flavobacteriaceae bacterium | reverse complement strand
GGGTCGAAAATAGGGGTTGCCAGTAAGTGATCTAAGTCGATTATGATACCTGAAAGTAAAATTAAAACCACCCACCACCGATTTTCCTTAAAGAAAAGTAACCCGATCAATACAGGTACGAGAAAATGTATGCCGTAGTGAAGAGCAAGTTTTAGCATTTTACAGATCTATCTTTAATTGTTCCAGAAACGCCAGGGCGGCATTTCCTTCATTAAAAAGTAAATCGAGGATACTGAGATTTTCAACAAATCCGTGTTTTTGCTGAAATACCTGCGTATATTTCTTATAACGTTGAGGATGATCTTCTTTGGCCTGGACCAAAAACCTGGCGTCCTTCATCGAAATGACCGTGTCTTCATATTTCTTGGTTCTAGCTGCAGGCATTTGAATTTGCAAGCAATCACAGATCGTCTCTATTGTACTAAAATTAAAATCCATCAGGAATTTGAAATCTGCTGTAAAGAGAGGTAGCAGATCTTCTTCGAAGAACTCAAAAAAAGGAGACGATCTGTACGCGATTTGCAAACTTTTCCAATGTACTCTTTGCCAGGGATAGTCCTTATCGATCTTTACATCACGATATAATTGACGGCCCTGATTGACAGCGGTGTGCTTTATGGGTATGTTGAGCATGTGCCTGCCCTGATCAGTGCAGATGTAACAACGATTTCTATAGGTTTGCTTTTGATAATTGTCCCACACTTCCCAGCTGACATTATTTTGTACCAATGCCGCAAATGTGACGATACCGGGAAAGTAAGTAGGATGCAAAAGGATATTCAAAATCTTATTTTATAAATTGATCTGATACTCCTTTGGTATTAGATTGTATCAGTTTTCGGCCCTCTTCTTTTTCCTTCGTTTCCTGAAATAATCCAGAGCTATTAGTGCTGCCAGGCCTACTAAAAAGTGTCTGAAATAGGACTTTGGCTCACCATCTCCTCCCACGGTGGTAAATATGCGGTCCCAACGAGGGCGCCAATTGGCCATGCCTTCATTGAAGTTGTCAAAACTTAACCAGATAAAGACCGGTTTTCCAACAATATGGTTTTCAGGCACATAGCCCCAGGTTCTGCTATCTTCAGAATGGTCTCTATTGTCGCCCATCATCCAGTAATAGTCCTGTTCGAAGGTATAGGAATCAACGATACTGCCGTCTATACTAATCTGATTCCCGTTAAGACTGATTTCCTTCCCCTCATAATCCCGGATAATCTTCTTGTAAAGTGGGAGTGTAAGTGGACTCAGTTGTACCCGATCTCCTCTTTTGGGAATATATATAGGTCCGAAATTATCGTTATTCCAACTATAAGACCGATGGTGCGGGAATATGTTATATCCTTTTTTTCCTTTGGGTTCTAAAACTTTCACTACCGAATCAATCGCAGTGTTTTTGCTGAGTTCTTCGACCATTTCATCAGTGAGGGGTACCAACCTCTGCCTGTTACTCACTTCCCTGAGAGACAGCCCGGCATTTCGGATTACCTTCATAGGTATCCCAGAAGCCTTGGCTATAAGTTCCAATTCACCTTTTTGGTTGGGTCCGCCTCCTAATATATAAGGATTGATTGCATTGATTTGGGCCTGGCTTAAAGGAGATGATAGATAGGTACGGTTAAATTCGGTTGCCCCCGCCGATAAGAGCAGTCGGGAAGAAACACCTTTTTGAGAATAAATATTGTAGTCGAATTGGGCTTTTGCCCTGTCGGACAGTTTCAATACTTCACCGTTGATCAAAACATTACCGTCTATGACCTCCAGTGAATCACCAGGTGTTCCCACACAGCGTTTTACGTAATTGGATTTCTTATCGATTGGTTTATCTACTCCCTTTTCCTTTTTAAAAAATACCCTGACGGTGTCTGCCGGCCAGCTAAAAACCACTATATCGTTCTTTTTTACTTTCTGGAAGCCCGGAATTCTAAAATAGGGGAGTTGTGGAAAATTTAAATATGATCGAACCCTTAATAGTGGAAGTGTGTCGTGTACCATGGGAGCTGCAACTGTTGTCATCGGTGCTCGTGCTCCGTAGTGAAATTTACTCACGAATAAAAGATCACCAATACGGAGCGTTCGCTCCAGGGAACCGGTAGGAATAACATAAGGTTGCATAAAATAGGTATGAACCAAAGTGGCGGCCACAATAGCAAAAACTATGGAACTTACCCATTCTCCCAAACCCGTTTTCGGATGAAGGCTTCTGTCCTTTATATAGTCCACATCCAAAGCATAGCTTATATAAAATATATAAAAGCCAAGGGTTAATATGACCAACCAGGTATCGATCAGGGAATTCTTGCCAAAGCTTCGAATAGTTTCTACCCAAATTACCGGAAACATCAAAAGATTGATGATGGGGATGAATAAAAGGATCACCCACCATTTAGGCCTACGGATGATTTCCATCAATACAATTGCATTGTATATCGGGATTGCCGCCTCCCACGCCTTCCGGCCCGCCTTAATATAAAGTTTCCAGGTTGCGGCGAAATGGACTAGCTGAACAATTAATATGAAAATGATCCACTCAGTAACGTTCATATTCTATTCGAATTTTTAAGATTCCTTTGTTTATTTATCTCTATTACTATACGATAACTCCTCACATTTGTTACAAAACTTAACTGAGGTTTAACACATCTTTCATGGTATAAACACCTGTCTTTCCTACTAACCATTCTGCCGCGACCACAGCGCCTAAGGCAAAGCCTTCCCGGTTGTGGGCCGTATGCTTTATCTCTAAGTTGTCTATAGGGCTGCTATAGGTAACAGTGTGCGTACCGGGAACTTCACCCATTCTTTTGGAATAAACCGGTACAGTACCTTCCAATGCTGCATTCAATTGCCAGGCTGCGTAATCGGAATTTGAGATAATATCCTCGGCCAGCGTTATGGCCGTACCACTGGGTGCATCCAGTTTATGTACGTGATGTACTTCCTCAATTTCCGCTTTGTAATCTTTTAAAGGATTCATAAGTTCAGCGAGCCGGGCATTCAATGCGAAGAATACATTTACACCAAGATTAAAATTAGATGCGTACAGAAATGCGCCATTCTTCTCTTTGCAAACTGCGGTTACTTCTTCGTATTTTTCAAGCCATCCTGTAGTACCTGAAATAATTGGGATCCCATTTTCCAGACAACTCAGTATATTGCCGATGGCCGCTTCAGGGGTACTGAAATCAATCCCGATATCGACATTAGAAAAATCTACAGCAGGCGTATCTATATCTTTAACAGCGACTATGGTATGATCTCTTTTCATAGCGATCTGCTCGATCAACTTACCCATCTTTCCATATCCGAATAAAGCGATATTCATATGTTAGAATTTAACAGTTAATGCCAATCCGTACTGCGGAAGAGTCGTGACGGGGTTGTACTCTAAAAATGGCTTCACATCCACTGCAAGATCCTGGTCTACATTGAACTGTTTGAGATGTGCATCAACATTAGCGTCTACAATGTTCAGAATATAGAGACCAATTGTTATAGCCAATGCCAAATCCCTGTCGGTTTGAGCTCTTTCCTGTGCATCCTGCAGCGCCGCGTCCGAAATATCGGGACTTCCAGGAACAATACCACTGTTATTTATATCGTAAAACTCATCGTCAATAAAACCTGCTCTTCTTCTTTTAAAGGCGTCCCTGAACCGATTATATTCATCGTTATTAAATGTGTAGGCATAGGTACCTACACCTAAAGCTCCCCATACAATAGGAACTTTCCAATAGCGCTTGTTGTATACCTGACCGAGACCTGGGAGTATGGCAGAGTAGAAAGCGGCTTTACTCGGTGCCAGCGGATTGGTTTCTCTTTTCTTCAGGGATCCGTCTACAACCACACCCTGTTCCTCCAGACCTGAAACAATAGAATCCTTCTCCGAAGTAGTTTCTCCGGATTCCTGGGCCGAAGCGTTAAATGTAATGATTGTGAGGGCCCAAAAGAAGATGAGGGCTCTAATCACCTGTTATAAGTTTTTTTAAACGCCGGAATTCTTCTCTTGAATTAAAGGGAATGCGAATAGATCCTTTGCCTTCCTCCGTAGCTTTTACCTCTACTTTACTATCGAGATATTCTTCCAATTCGCCGGAACTATTTTTAAAAAAAGCCGGGGTAGGAACGGAAGATCTCGTTTTTGCCTTTGGTAACCCCTTTTGGTGAAAATCCCTAACAACGTTTTCCGTTTCTCGAACCGACCAGTCTTGCGCCAGGATTTTTTCGTAGAGATCCAATTGGTCTCTTTTATCCGATATATTCACCAATGTTCTGCCGTGCCCCATACTTATAAAACCATCGCGCATCCCGGTCTGAACGATTGGATCCAGGCGAAGCAGTCTGAGATAATTAGTTATGGTAGATCTTTTTTTACCGATACGTTCGCTGAGTTTCTCCTGGGTCAATTCTATTTCGTCTATAAGTCGCTTGTAGGAAAGCGCAATTTCAATCGGGTCCAGATCCTGTCGCTGGATATTTTCCACCAAAGCCATTTCCAGTGTTTCCTGATCATTGGCAATGCGAATATAAGCCGGTATAGTCTTAAGACCGATTAATTTAGAAGCCCTGTATCGGCGTTCTCCTGAAACTAATTGATATTGGTTGAATTCGACCTTTCTTACCGTTATAGGTTGGATAAGGCCAAGTTCTTTTATAGATGAAGCCAATTCCTTTAAGGCCTCATCGTTAAAATTAGACCTCGGCTGGAAAGGGTTAACAGCAATAGCCTCCAGATCCAGCTCCACGATATTTCCCACCACCTGATCTGCATTTTTATCTGAGACAGAGCGGATATCGTTCTCCGGATCTTTCAAAAGAGCCGAAAGGCCCCTTCCCAATGCTTGTTTTTTGGTCGCTCTAGCCATCAGACCTTTTCTCTATTTTTTTTCAGCAATTCGTTGGCCATGTTTAAGTAGTTGACCGCACCTTTGCTACTGGCATCGTATTTTATAATACTCTCTCCATAACTCGGAGCTTCACCCAGCCGAACATTGCGTTGAATAATGGTATCGAAAACCATATCCGTGAAATGTTTGCGTACTTCTTCTACCACCTGATTAGATAGTCTCAGACGAGAATCGTACATAGTCAGAAGCATGCCCTCAATATCAAGTTCTGAATTGTGAATACGCTGAACACTTTTAATTGTATTGAGCAACTTACCCAAACCTTCCAGTGCAAAATATTCACATTGGATAGGAATAATAACCGAA
The DNA here is from genome assembly GCA_051011235.1 of Flavobacteriaceae bacterium. Classification (GTDB taxonomy): domain Bacteria; phylum Bacteroidota; class Bacteroidia; order Flavobacteriales; family Flavobacteriaceae; genus JAHEJJ01. The sequence goes on along the minus strand of JBPCUI010000169.1, from coordinate 7,063 downwards.
TCAGCCGCTGTAAGCGCGTTCAGGGTTAACAGGCCCAAAGAAGGCGCACAGTCTATTAATATGTAATCGTAGATATTTCTAAGATCGCTTATGGCGCGTTTGAGCATATACTCCCGGTCGTCTTTATCCACCAGTTCAATTTCTATTGCCACAAGATCGATATGCGCGGGGATAAGATCCACATTGGGCGAAGAAGTTGTTATGATAGTTTCTCCAGCGCTCAAGGTGTGTTCCAGGACCTGGTAAGTGCCGCTTTCCACCTGATCAACGTCTATACCAAGACCTGAAGTGGCATTGGCCTGGGGATCGGCATCAATTAGTAAGACTTTTTTTTCCAGGACACCCAGTGAAGCAGCCAGGTTAACGGTTGTGGTGGTTTTACCTACACCGCCTTTTTGGTTCGCAATAGCAATGATTTTGCCCATTATTCAAGTAAGTTAGGCGTTAAAAATACGATTAATTACCTTGCTATAAAATGTAATTTGTTAACAGGAAGTGAATAAGTCTGCCCTGCTGAGTCGGACTTCCTTAATCCATAAGGAGTTATGGCAAAAAGATATTCTTCGGTCCTTTAATACAACTTTTATTTGCGCAGCACTATAGACCTATGAGTCCGAATTGGCATCTTTCTTTATCGAACGCCTCCGTACTAGCCCATAAGTATCTCTAATATTCGTATGGCCGTCTCACTGATTTTTGTCCCTGGTCCGAATACAGCCGCAGCACCTGAATCGAATAAGAAGTCGTAATCTTGCTTAGGGATTACACCGCCAACGATTACCATAATATCCTCACGACCGTATTTTTTTAATTCTTCTATTACCTGTGGGACAAGCGTTTTATGACCGGCGGCCAAAGATGAGATACCTAAAATATGAACATCGTTCTCAACAGCTTGCTTGGCGGCTTCCTGTGGGGTCTGGAACAGCGGGCCTATATCGACATCAAAGCCGAGGTCTGCATAGCCGGTGGCGACTACTTTTGCTCCTCGATCATGGCCATCCTGGCCCATTTTTGCTATCATGATCCTTGGGCGGCGGCCTTCGTTATCGGCAAATTTATCTGCCAGATCACGAGCCTTGTCAAAATTTTCGTCTTCCTTGATTGCTTTTGAGTACACGCCGGTAAATGATTGAATTTTTGCTTTATACCTGCCAAAAACCTCTTCCAGGGCATCACTGATTTCGCCTAAGCTTGCCCTTTCACGTGCGGCTTCCACGGCCAAAGCTAATAAATTGTCTTCAGCTCCACATGTTTCACCCTCTGCTTTCTTCCTCGCAGCATTTGTCAGCCTTGACAGGGCGGTTTTAACAAGATCCTGGTTTCGTTCCTTTCTGAGTTTATTTAATCGTTCAATTTGTTGCCTTCTTACCTCCGCATTATCTACTTCTAAGATCTGAAGATCCTCCTCTTCGGCAATTTCATATTTATTCACTCCCACTATTATATCCTGTCCACTGTCTATACGTGCCTGCTTTCTTGCGGCGGCTTCTTCAATACGCATTTTTGGAATTCCCGCTTCGATCGCTTTGGTCATGCCACCCAGCTCTTCCACTTCCTGGATAAGCTGCCAGGCTTTGTGTGCCAGTTGATCTGTTAAGCTTTCCACATAATAACTTCCTGCCCAGGGATCCACTGTTTTGGTAATCTTAGTTTCCTCCTGCAAGAAAATCTGCGTATTTCGTGCAATCCGGGCAGAAAAATCAGTGGGTAATGCGATGGCCTCATCCAGCGCATTGGTATGCAAACTCTGTGTCCCGCCAAATGCCGCTGCAGCTGCCTCAATCGCTGTCCTCGCAACATTGTTGAATGGGTCTTGCTCTGTAAGGCTCCAACCACTGGTCTGACAGTGGGTACGCAGTGCAAGTGATTTGGGATTTTTCGGTTCGAACTGTTTTACCAACTTGGCCCAGAGTATCCTGGCGGCCCTCATTTTGGCAATTTCCATAAAATGGTTCATGCCCACTCCCCAGAAAAAAGAAAGCCTGGGAGCAAACCGATCGATATCCAACCCAGCCCTTAATCCTGTTCTAATATATTCCAGTCCGTCTGCCAGTGTATAGGCCAACTCAATATCAGCGGTAGCACCGGCTTCCTGCATATGGTATCCCGAAATACTGATACTGTTAAATTTGGGCATTATTTTGCTCGTATACTCGAATATATCTGCGATGATCTGCATGGAAGGAGTAGGAGGATATATGTAGGTATTCCGCACCATAAATTCTTTGAGAATATCGTTCTGAATTGTACCGGCTAATTCCGCAGGAACAACGCCTTGTTCCTCGGCAGCCACAATGTAAAAGGCCATTATGGGAAGCACTGCACCGTTCATGGTCATGGAGACCGACATTTTATCCAAAGGGATCCCGTCAAATAGAATTTTCATGTCTTCGACCGAATCTATGGCAACTCCGGCTTTACCTACATCTCCAACCACTCTTTGGTGGTCACTGTCGTACCCCCTATGGGTGGGAAGGTCAAAAGCCACAGAAAGACCTTTCTGACCGGCAGCGAGATTTCTCCGGTAAAAGGCATTGCTTTCTTCAGCGGTTGAAAAGCCTGCGTATTGTCTGATAGTCCAGGGTCTTCTCACATACATTGTGGAATAAGGCCCCCGGAGGTAGGGGGGTATACCTGCTCCGTAGCTCAGGTGTTCCAGATCTTTTATATCCTCTTCAGAATAATGAGTTTTAACAGGGATCTCTTCAGCAGTCATAAAGATCTCTTTTCGGCCATCGCCAGAATTAGAACTATTTGAGCTTGCCAGAGGGCTGTCTTGTGTTGTTTTCTCACTCATGATCCAAACGGTTTTTCTCCAGTGATTCAGTCAGTCTTTTTTCCAGAATGGGTTCGATCAGGGTTTTCTTTCTTTCAATTTTCAAAAACGGATCTTTTTGCAACTGATCTGTCATTAAGTCGGCCTCGTTGATATATTTGTTACTACCAACTAATATTTCTTCACCATTATTAAACGCCTGCTGTTGTTTTTGAGCGCTTTCCTTAATTTTTTTCTGAATCTTGTGGTCTTTCAATTGCCTTAAAAAGCCACCGGCAGATTGAATTTGCTCATAAAGAGACCAGGCACTGCTGGCCATTTCAGAGGTGAGATGTTGGATATAATAAGAACCGGCGGCTGCATTGTCCACCTGATCGAAATAGCTCTCATTTCTCAATATCAGGAGTTGATTGCGGGCAATTCGATTCGCAAACTCATTGTCCTTGTGATAAATGTGATCATATGGGAGATTGTAAATAGTATCTGCGCCTCCCAGAATTGCCGACATGCATTCCGTAGTGGTTCTCAACATATTTACATTGTAGTCATAAATGCTCTTGTTCCTGGTCGTTGGAAAAGACAGCAGATGGCTTGAGATGTTTGCATCTCTTTCCGAAATGAGCCTTTGCCATAGTATCCTCAGTGCCTTGATCTTTGCTATCTCAAAAAAATAGTTGGTATCTACACTGATCATGAATGTAATATGGCTCAGGTACTGTGAATCAAGCCTTTTGAGGTATTCCGCGGCATGTGCCAGGGCGTATGCAATCTGCTGTACCCGATTGGCACCGGCATTCTGGTAGCGCGATGCATTTACGGATACCACTTTTGAACCGGGATTTGCAACCAGGACTTCTTCTAATTTCTTGAAATCCGCATCCAAATTGGAATACCAATTTCCGGTAGCGGTCAGCTGACCAACGATATCGTGTAAAACGTAAAGCCGATCCTGCTCAACAGGAATGTCTTTCAGGCATAAACTCAGTTTTTCGGGCGGTAGAGCTGCTGCATCTAAAAATACCTTCTCATCTTTCAGTGCGATTCCGGTAAAATAGTTTTTAGGAGATTCGCTCTCAGATCCAACTGCGATAATGAGACTATCCACACCCTGGTCCAGCGCTTCTGCGCATTTGCTATTTATTAAATCAGGATCGTCGCTAAAAATCTTTTGGCCGATTGACCAACTGCCCGTTTCAATCTCAATATCCCGAGCGTTGTTCTGATCTTCAGCAGTGTAGAAAGGTTTGACTTTGATCCCTTCCGGTGACTCCCAAATAAGTGTTTCGTTATAATCTGCACCTTTAAGGTCTGCATGTATCTTTTGTTTCCATTCCTTGTTGGTTAGCTGTGAAAATTCACTAAATAAAAGATTCTCACTCATCTTCTTTGGTTTTTAAGCTGTCTTCGTATTCTATAATATAGATCTCTTCGTCCTTCTTTTTCAGATAGTATTGTTCCCGTGCAAATTTTTCAAGTTCTTCCGGGTCAGAGAGCCTGTCGATAACCTTCTTGTCTTTGTCAATTTCTTCCTGGAGAAATTCCTTCTGCTTCTCCAGCTTTTTAATTTCTCGCCTTAATTCCAGGTGTATTAAGAGTGAGTTAGTATCGAAAAACGTCATCCAAATCACGAATACGGTGAGGACCAGAACATAAATATTGGTCAGAATTGAAAACCACTTCTTCTTTCTAATGTCCCTCCACCCCATAATTTATCAGAGTTTTTCGTTGATGATGGTACGAACTATATCGATAGCAACAGTGTTGTACTTATTATTGGGAATAATAATGTCTGCGTATTCTTTAGTAGGTTCGATAAATTGGTCGTGCATGGGCTTTAAAGTATTTTGGTACCTGAATAGAACTTCTTCCAGATCCCGACCTCGTTCGTTGATGTCTCTTTTTAATCTTCGAATAAGTCGTTCATCAGAATCGGCATGTACGTACATTTTGATATCGAACATTTTCCTGATATCAGGATTTGTCATTATCAAAATTCCTTCAACAATCACCACCTTAGTCGGATAGGTGGTCACCGTCCGATCTGTTCTGTTGTGCTCCTTAAAGGAATAAACAGGTTGCTCAATAGGCTTTCCTTTCTTTAGTACTTTTAAGTGATCAATAAAAAGATCGAAATCTATCGCCCTGGGGTGATCGAAATTAATTTCTTCCCTTTCAGCGTAATCCAGATGAGAAAGGTCTTTGTAATAGGAATCCTGTGAAATTACACCAACTTCCTCATCCGGGAGTTGAGCAATGATCTGTTCTACCACCGTAGTCTTTCCACATCCTGTACCGCCTGCAATACCAATTATCAACATGGCTTTTAGATTTAATTCAAAAATAGCGATTTGCAGTGAAAAGATTCCCTAATTACCATAAGTCAATCGTCTTGCATAATTACCGCCCTTAAACAATATAAAACATGATAAAATTCATACTTTTAAGACAATAGGCAGGCCTACCTTTGTGACTCTTCTAATAAATATCAATCGCACAATTGAATAGTTGTAGTCATAAAATTTTAAACTGCTTTCTTTACAAGGATTGTAAAGCCAATTTACATTATGAACCACACATATAAAATTAAGGTAAACGAGGAATTCGAGTACGATCTAAACAGTGAAGATCTGGATGCTCTGGACGTTGTTGGATCCGGCCATTCAGCTTATCATGTTCTCAAGGAGAATATTCCATACCATGCAGAGATCGTCCTGGCAGACTTTAATGCTAAGAAGTATGCCGTCAAGGTCAATTCAGAGATTTACGAGGTATCCATCGCCGATCATTTAGATCTTCTCATCGATCAGATGGGATTCGACCTGTCCTTTTCCAAAGATATCGATACAATTGAAGCTCCAATGCCCGGTTTGATCCTCGATATAAATGTGAGGGTAGGGTCGGCTGTCAATGAAAACGATCCGCTGGTGATCCTCGAGGCGATGAAAATGGAAAATGTGATTACATCGCCCAGGGATGGTATTATCAAAAATATCACGGTAAAAAAAGGTGAGGCTGTTGATAAGGATCACGTAATAATTGAATTTGAATAATTCGAAGAATATGAAAAAATTACTTATTGCGAATCGTGGTGAAATTGCAATTAGAGTTATGACTACGGCCCAAAAAATGGGTATAAAAACAGTAGCGGTTTACTCCGAGATCGATCGAAATGCACCCCATGTTAAATTTGCAGATGAGGCAGTTTGTATCGGAGAATCTCCATCAAATCAGTCTTATTTGCGAGGCGACAAGATAATTGAGGTCGCCAAGGAACTTGGAGTAGACGCCATACACCCGGGATATGGTTTTCTGAGTGAGAATGCCAATTTTGCTGAAATGGTGGAGAAAAACGGACTTATTTTTATCGGCCCGAAATCAAAAGCCATCCGGGTAATGGGCAGTAAGCTGGCGGCTAAAGAAGCTGTTAAAAACTATGATATTCCAATGGTTCCCGGCGTGGATGAAGCCATATCTGATATTAAGAAGGCAAAGGTGATCGCCAAAGAGATAGGCTACCCCATCCTTATTAAAGCTTCGGCCGGGGGTGGAGGAAAGGGAATGCGCGTTGTTGAAAACCAGGCGGATCTCGAATCCCAGATGGAGCGCGCCATAAGTGAAGCAACCTCTGCCTTTGGCGATGGATCTGTATTTATAGAAAAATATGTAAGCTCACCCAGGCACGTGGAGATCCAGGTAATGGCCGACAGCCATGGTAACATCCTTTATTTTTTTGAGAGGGAATGCAGCGTGCAACGGAGACATCAGAAAGTAGTTGAAGAAGCACCATCGGCTGTTCTTACTCCTGAATTGCGAAAAGAAATGGGAATTGCTGCCACTAAAGTTGCCGAGTCTTGTGAATACCTGGGGGCCGGGACTGTTGAATTTTTAATGGATGCCGATCTAAACTATTATTTCCTGGAAATGAACACCAGGTTGCAGGTAGAACACCCGGTGACCGAACTTATTACTGGAGTGGATCTTGTTGAGTTGCAGATCATGGTGGCCAGGGGAGAAGCCCTTCCATTAAAACAGGAAGACCTGCAGATTAATGGCCATGCACTCGAACTGAGGGTTTATGCAGAAGATCCACTGAACGATTTTCTGCCCAGTGTTGGGGCACTGGAAGTTTATGATATGCCGGTAGGCAAGGGTATCCGTGTAGATAATGGATTTGAACAGGGGATGGATGTACCTATATACTACGACCCTATGTTATCCAAACTGATCACCTACGGTAAGGACAGGGATGAGGCGATACAGATAATGTTACGTGCTATTGAATCT
>JBPCUI010000168.1:0-4914 GCA_051011235.1 Flavobacteriaceae bacterium | reverse complement strand
CCCTCTGGCCGTCAAAATACCCCTGGCAATATCCATACCTTCCATGTCTTCAGGCGAGGTTTCTATTCTGGTAAGGATTGTGTTTTTAAATTTATCAGCCTCATCTGCAAAAAATACAATCTGGCCGGTGGCCGCACCAGGTGAAGCGGGTAATCCCTGAGCTACAATATCATCCTTATTAATTACGGAAGTATCGAAAACAGGATGCAGAAGTTCATCCAGTTTGTTGGGTTCTATGCGCAACAGAGCTTCCTTATCATCAATTTGTCCTTCTTTTACAAGGTCAATGGCAATCTTTACCATGGCAGCACCGGTACGTTTCCCATTCCGGGTCTGGAGAATCCACAATTTTCCATCCTGCATGGTGAACTCCATATCCTGCATATCCCGATAGTGCTTTTCAAGCTTCTCCTGATAGGAATATAGTTCTTTATAGATGCCGGGCATTAATTCTTCCAGTGATGGATAGTTCTCAGCTCGGTCCGATTCTTCAATCTGTGCCAGCCCGGCCCATATAAGAGAACCTTTTTTTGTTATCTGCTGTGGGGTTCTTACTCCTGCGACAACATCTTCCCCCTGGGCGTTGATTAGATATTCTCCATTAAAATAATTTTCACCGGAGGCAGCATCCCTGGTAAAGCAAACCCCGGTACCGGAATTCTCACCCATATTGCCATATACCATGGCCTGTACGTTTACCGCGGTACCCCAATCGGCCGGATATCCATGCATTTTACGGTAATAGACAGCTCGTTCTCCATTCCAACTGTCAAAGACAGCCATAACCGAACCCCAGAGCTGTTCCCATGGATCGGTTGGGAATTCCAAGCCTGTTCTTTTTGTTATCGCATCTTTAAAATCATATACAAGATCTTGCAGATCCTGAACGGTAAATTCCGTATCAAGCTCGATACGTCTTTTCTCCTTCAGGTTTTCAATGATCTCTTCAAAAGGATCAATGTCTTCTTTGGTCTTTGGTTTCATTCCCATAACCACACTGCCGTACATCTGTATAAACCTGCGGTAGGAATCCCAGGCAAAACGATCGTTTTTAGTCTTTTTGGCAATACCCAGCACCGATTTGTCATTCAATCCCAGGTTCAGTACAGTATCCATCATGCCAGGCATGGACACCCGGGCACCCGACCTTACCGAAATCAACAAGGGATTATCATTGTCGTCAAATGTTGCACCCATAGTTTCTTCGATTTGTCGAATGGCTAGTTCAACTTCTTCTTTAAGAACTTCAATGGTTTCATCTTTGCCAGCCGAATTGTATTCCGTACAGGCTTCAGTAGTAATCGTGAATCCCGGAGGAACAGGAATTCCCAACGCACTCATTTCGGCGAGATTAGCACCTTTGCCGCCTAACAGGTTCTTCATAGTGCTGTTCCCGTCAGCTTGTTTGTTTCCAAATTTGTATACTCTTGTTCTAATTTCGGCTGCAGTTTCCATGCTCTCTGTTTTTAGTGGATATATAGGAAAGAATCAAGGCCGAAATTACGGGCTTTAAAGATTGAATTTAATGACAAATGTCATATTAGGACGGGAATTTACCTAAAGGTAACATTGGTCACCTTATTGGGATTTGGATCAGACCATATTTTTTACTTCCCGATACAGAAATTCGCAAATATATTTCCAAGAAGATCATCTGTAGTGATCTCCCCGGTGATCTCACCCAGGTGGTGCAAGGCTTGTCTTATATCAATGGCGAGGAGATCGCCCGAAAGACTACCATCCATTCCTTCACGGACCTGATCTATAGCCTGAAGCGCCTTTTGAAGCGCTTCATAATGCCTGGAATTGGTCACCACGGTCTCGTTGTTCTGAAGCATGCCCTTATCGATAAATTCCAGTAGTTTATGTTGTAGTTGATCAATGCCTTCACCGGTTTTAGCAGAGATGACCACAGAATTAATTTCTTTTTCCAGAGCCAGCGAATTGTAGATGTCTCGAATTTGGTGAGCATCTACCTCATCCGATTTGTTTAGAACCAACATCAGGGATTTGTCCGGGTAGTCGTTGGCAAGTTCTTTAAACCTGCTATGTACCTGGACGTCTTTATACAGATAATCCGTAGCTTCTACCAAAAGGATTACCACTGAGGCCTTAGAGATTTTCTCATAAGTGCGCTTTATCCCAATTGATTCTATCGTATCCTCAGTTGCCCGTAACCCTGCAGTGTCAATAAATCGGAAACTCACACCTCCTATAATCATTTCATCCTCAATGCTGTCTCTGGTAGTACCTGCTATTTCCGAAACAATAGCCCTGTCTTCTTTTAGCAACACATTCAGTAAGGTAGATTTGCCAACATTAGGTTCACCAACGATAGCCGTGGGAATACCATTTTTAAGAACATTACCGAGAGCGAATGAATCAACTAGCTTTTGAAGCACACCATGGATCTTTAAAAGCAGCTCACTTAGGTCTTTCCTGTCTGCAAATTCCACATCTTCCTCGGCAAAATCGAGTTCTAACTCAATCAGCGAGGCAAAATGAAGCAATTCATCACGAAGGAGTTTTATCTCGTGACTGATGCCACCCCTCATCTGCTGGATAGCTACTTTATGCGAAGCTTCACTCTCGCTGGCAATCAGATCAGCTACTGCCTCAGCCTGACTCAAATCCAGTTTCCCGTTCAGAAAGGCTCTGAGCGTAAATTCACCTGGTTCGGCCAAACTACAACCTTTGTCCAAAAACAATTGAAGAATTTGTCGTTGTATGTAGATTGAACCGTGGCAGGAAATTTCCACAACTTCCTCTCCCGTATAAGAATTTGGTGCCTTAAAAATACTGACCAATACCTGGTCCAGAGTTCGATCCCCGTCTTTTATGTAACCCAGGTGTATCGTATGACTGTCCTGTTCCTTAAGAAGTTTATTGCCAGGCATTTGAAAATTATTGGCAACCATTGAAATAGCGTTAGTGCCAGAGATGCGTAAAACGGCAATGGCCGCCATACCTTGGGCGGTAGCGAGTGCAATAATGGTATCCTTTCGGGTCATTTATTAGTTATTCCTGCTAAAGTAGCCATTATTAAAAGATTTGCTATCAGCAGATCGGCATGAGCAGCTCGGTTGTAACAAAAGGATAAAATCTACTACTTATAAATTAAACATCTAAATCAATCAAAAAATGGAAGTTGTTAATCAATCGGCATTGCGAACAGACAAATCGCTGCTCGTTATAACCCACCTCAGCCAGCTTCTTCACTATGCAACTGGCTTTGGAGGATTTATTGTACCGCTTATCCTTTGGTTAAGTACAAGGAATTCGGTAGAAGGAATGAATGAACACGGTAAAGCTATCATTAATCTACAATTGAGCTTGTTGTTGTACATCATTATCAGTATCCCGGCAATATTGCTCCTGGGTCTTGGTATACTCACGCTGATAGGGGTAGGGGTCCTGGGCTTTGTATTGCCTATTGTAAACGCTGTAAGAGCCAGTAACGGCGAATCACCCAGCTATTTTCTCACAATTCCCTTTATTAATTAAATATCTTTTGTGATCATATCTGTTTAGCTGTTGAATTTATCCAGGCAGGATATATTAGAGCTATTTGAGCACTCATATGTACAAGGATTGCTAAATTGCGGCTGAATCAATTATAGAATACACGGCCGGTCAATGAAGTTAAGTGTGCTTATCCCGATGCATAATGCCTCTGATTATATCGAAAGATGTTTGACGAGTATATATCAACAGGGTATTCAGGAGCGCGATTTTGAAGTGATCATCATCGATGATGGATCTACGGACAACAGCGTTGAGTTGGTAGCAAGATTCCAGGAATCACATTCGAATGTCAATTTGTTTCGGGAAAAGAACATTGGCGCCTATGCAACCCGGAATAAGTTATTGGAATTGGCAAAAGGTACCTTCATCTATTGTATGGATGCCGATGATTATCTCGCTTACGACAATCTTAGCAAATTACTCAATACAGCCTTTGAGGAAGAATTGGAGTTGATATGCTTTGATACCAAAGTTACCAGTTCTGAAGATGACTTTCGATCTGAAATACCTATTTCCCCCGGCTATCGCCCAAAAATAAGCACTGGAATGGATTTTATCAGAGAGCACCCCAATCACAGGGTAGAGATCTGGTGGTACCTGATCCAACGTGAATTTCTCGAGCGTAAAGAACTTGTATTTGACAACAATCAATACAATGCTGATGTGATATTTACCCTAAAGCTATTGATAAAATCAAACCGTGTGGGGTATGCCCCTTTTTCGATACATCGTTACTACCAGTCTCCAAATTCGCTGATGCGGCATTCGGATCCATACAAAAAAAAGCGATTACTCATCTCCTTCTACAGTATGGTTAAGGACCTTAACACCTATGTCGACAGTGTTAGTAACACCTCTAATGGTATAAGTGAGGACATCGTGGAAATTTTGAAGAAGCGAAGGGATCATTTCTCTTTTTATTTTCTTGTTAAATTAACAGGCGCTGGGCTCAGTATCGATTGCCTGAAAAGAAAAGTGAAATCATTGAAGCAGTTGAAGGTCTATCCTTTAGGAACGTACATTGGTAATACGAACTCACTTAAATACCAATTCCTGAATTTGATGATCAACAATGAACAAGTTCTATTTCCTTTGGCGCGACTCAATCGCTTCATTAAGCAATTTCCAGGTTGGTCCTGATATTATTCCTTCTGTACGAAGTGGAAACTCACTCATTTAGAAGGTAAGTGAAATCAAAAATAAGAGCATCCCGCGGGATGCTCTTATTACTTTAAATTTATTCTGAACCTGATAGTAATTCAGGGTATTATTTTAAATTTAATCAACTTCATCCTCGTCTTCATCACCTTCAAAATCATCTGAACATACAACGGCATGGGCGATAACATAAATCTCACCTTCCAGGTTTTCACCAATTGTATATTGCCC
>JBPCUI010000167.1:0-6400 GCA_051011235.1 Flavobacteriaceae bacterium | reverse complement strand
GCTGCACCATCGGAGGTCTGAGAAGAGTTTCCAGCTGTTACGCTACCATTTGCCGCAAATACAGGCCTTAATCTGGCCAGGGCTTCCAGAGAAGTATCTTTTCTAGGCCCTTCATCTTTTTTTACGGTATAGGTGTCCGTTTCTTTTTTACCCGCTTTGGTTACATAGGTATGCTCAATTTCGATGGGTATGATTTGATCATCAAATTTGCCTGTATCCTGAGCTTTAAGCGCCTTCATATGTGAATTAAAGGCGAATTCGTCCTGATCCTCACGCGATACTTTGAATTGTTTGGCAACCGCCTCCGCTGTAAGTCCCATTCCCCAATAGTAGTCTTCATGCCCATCCTTAGCAGTCTGGTAATCCGGACTTGGTTTATAACCTCCCATAGGGATGTAGCTCATACTCTCTGCTCCACCGGCGATAATACATTCGGCCATTCCTGACTGAATTTTTGCTGTAGCTATCCCGATTGTCTCCAAGCCCGAAGCACAATACCTGTTTACGGTTACTCCAGGCACATCTTCAATGTTCAAACCCATTAGTGAAATCAGACGAGCCATATTCAACCCTTGTTCTGCTTCAGGCATGGCATTACCCACAATAACATCATCTATCCTTTTTTTATCCAGTTCCGGGATCTCCTTCATCATGTGCTCAATGGTTTCCGCAGCTAATTCGTCTGGTCTTTTAAACCGAAATAATCCTCGGGGTGCTTTCCCCACCGCGGTTCTGTATGCTTTAACTATATATGCTGTTTTCATGTACTAATTTCTTAGGGGTTTACCAGTTTTAAGCATGTGTTGTATGCGTTCCAGTGTTTTTCTTTCGGTGCAAAGTGATAAAAATGCTTCCCGCTCCAGATCCAGGAGGTATTGTTCGCTGACATAACTGGCTTCAGAGAGATCTCCTCCAGCCATTACATACGCGAGCTTATCTGCGATTTTTTTGTCGTGCTCTGAAATATAGTGAGCGGCCTCCATTGAATCTGTTCCTACCAGGAACATGCCGAGTGCTTGTTTTCCCAGGACTTTGACATCTGTTCTAGGTACGGGCTGAGTGTAACCTGATTCGGCCATCAATTTTGCATGGGCCTTTGCTGTGGCAATCTGGCGGTCTTTGTTGACCACAACCACATCCTTACCCTTTTGAAGAATGCCCAGATCATACGACTCATATGCCGAAGTAGATACTTTAGCCATTCCTATCGTTAGAAAGTATTCCTGAAGCACATTGAGTTCTACATCATTCTTTTTAAATGAATCCGAAGCCCTTAGTGCCATTTCCTTGGAGCCAGCTCCGCCGGGAATTACACCTATACCAAATTCCACCAATCCAATATAGGTTTCTGCAGCCGCAACGATTTTATCAGCGTGCAGGGAAAGTTCACAACCTCCTCCGAAGCACATGCCATGAGGTGCTGAAATAGTGGGGATAGAAGAGTAGCGCATGCGCATCATTGTATCCTGGAACATCTTCACTGCCATATTCAATTCGTCGTATTCCTGTTCAACCGCCATCATAAAGATCATTCCAATATTGGCTCCTACTGAAAAGTTAGCGGCCTGGTTACCTACAACCAATCCCTGGAATTCCTTTTCGGCCAGGTCTATTCCTTTATTGAGCCCAGCCAGTACATCGCCATCTATTGTGTTCATCTTCGATCTGAACTCTACATTTAGAATTCCATCTCCCAGATCTTCAATTACAACACCTTTATTTTCAAATACCGCTTTTGTCTTCCGGATGTTATCCAGAATAATAAAGGCATCCTGACCCGGGATTTTCTCCATATTTTTTTTGGAGATATTATAGTAGTATGTGGCTCCGTCCTGCACCGAATAAAATGAAGACTGGCCTTTTTCTTTAAGTTCGTTTACCCAGGTAGCCGCTTTCTGACCTTCTGCTTCGATAAGTTCAAGGCCTTTTTCCAAGCCAATGGCATCCCAAATCTGAAACGGTCCGTGTTCCCAGCCAAATCCGGCTTTCATCGCATCATCAATTTTGTAAAGATCGTCTGCGATCTCAGGTATTCTGTGCGACACATAGGCAAATAGCGATCCAAAACTTTTTCGATAGAACTCACCTGCCTTGTCTTTGCCCGCTACAAGAACCGGAAATCTGTCGATGACATTTTCAATGGCCTTGGTTTGTTCGAGCGTCCCAAAAGAAGCCCTTTTCTTGCTCCGGTAGTCCATTTTATTGAGATCCAAAGTCAGGATTTCACTTTTGCCATTTTTCCCCTTTACTTTTTTGTAGAATCCCTGGCCCGACTTACTGCCCAACCACTTATTCTCCACAAGGGTTTCTATGAATCCGGGAAGTTCAAACAGATTGTGTCTTTCGTCTTCTTTGCAATTTTCGCGAATTCCGTTGGCCACATGTACCAGTGTATCCAATCCTACCACATCTACCGTTCTGAAAGTAGCAGATTTGGGTCGGCCTATAACCGGTCCAGTAAGCTTGTCGACTTCCTCAACGGTTAAGCCCATCTCACTTACCATGTGGAAAAGACTTTGGATGCTAAAAATCCCAATTCTATTACCAATAAAAGCCGGTGTATCCTTGGCTATAACTGAGGTCTTACCCAAAAACTTTTCACCGTATGCATTTAGGAATTCCAGCACTTCCGGCTTGGTTTTCGGACCTGGAATAATTTCGAATAACTTTAAATACCGGGCCGGATTAAAAAAATGAGTACCACAAAAATGCTGTTCAAAATCCTCAGATCGGCCCTCACTCATAAATTTTATAGGGATGCCTGAGGTGTTGCTGGTTATAAGTGTTCCGGGTTTTCGGTGCTTTTCCAAATTGGCAAAAACCTCTTTTTTGATATCAAGACGTTCAACAACAACTTCTATGATCCAGTCAACTTCCGCTATACGGGCTATATCATCCTCCAGGTTGCCGGTGGTGATTCTTCCGGAAAATTTCTGATGGTAAATAGGAGAGGGTTTGGATTTTAGTGCATTGCTAAGCGAGGTGTTAACCAAACGGTTCCTAACGGCCTTATCTTCTAAACTTAATCCCTTCTTCTTTTCGCCTTCAGTTAATTCCCGTGGAACAATATCCAGTAATAATACCTGAACTCCAATATTGGCAAAATGGCAGGCGATGCCACTTCCCATTATTCCGGAACCTATGACTGCAACCTTTTTGATGTGCTTGTTCATTAGTAATTCGTGTTACTTGGTGGTTTTGCGATTGTAAATCTTCTTTTCAGATATAAGTCTGTTAATCGTATCGATCACCTCGAAAAATCCCTCAAGTTGATCTGATCTAAGCTGTGATTTTATCACTTCGTTAAAGCGCAGAACGTAATCCTTGGAATCTTTCCGTTTCTCTAATCCAAAATCGGTCAAATGAATTAATACACTGCGGCCGTCTTCAGGATTCGGACGGCGTTCTATCAGTCCCTTTCCTTCCATACTCTTTAATATTCTGGAAAGGCTTGTGGGTTCCATGCCCATTTTAGGTCCGAGAGCCGTAGAAGGTGTTCCCGTTTTCGGGTCAATACTCAGTAAAGTAAATCCGACAGCCATTGTGCCCCCAAAATGCTTGGCTTCCTCATTGTACATTCTCGCAACAGCCTGCCAGGTAGCCCTCAAGGCATAGTCAATGGTTATCTCCTTCATGATTAAAGACTTAGATACCAAAGATATAAAAATTTATTATGCATGCATAATAAATTAAAGTAAAAATTATGTTATATAATGGATTTTCAACCAGGGTAGGAGCTTGTAAAGATACTGAAGAATGCAGGCTGATTAGTGCCCGTATATATCATTGTAGAGTCCGATATACTTTTCCTTGATAATTTTGCGTCTCAACTTCATGGTTGGGGTCAGATGTCCATCGTCCACGTTCCAGACCTCAGGCGTGAGCCTGAATTGTTTCACTTTCTCCCATTTCGCAAAATCTGCATTTGCCAGGTCTACCTCCTGCTGGTACTTTTCCAACACCCTTGGGTCTATTACAATATCTGAATTCTCGCCAGTGATGATATCATTCTTTTCCGCCCACTCAAATAAATACTCATAATTTGGTTGTATAAGGGCAGCTGGCATTTTTTCGCCTTCACCCACCACCATAATCGCCTCGATAAAAGGAGATTGTTTAAACTTGTTTTCCAAAAGTTGCGGTGCTACATATTTACCACCGGAGGTTTTGAACATCTGCTTTTTACGATCCGTTATTTTCAGGAATCCATCTGCGTCTATTTCGCCAATATCACCCGTATGGAAATACCCGTTTATAAGGACCTTTGAAGTGAGATCCGGATCTTTATAATAACCTATCATTACCTGGGGACCTTTTACACAAATTTCACCATCCTCGGCAATTTTTACATCGGTTCGCCCAATTGGTTTGCCCACAGATCCAATTTTAAATCCACCGTTTCGCATATCGTTTACAGAAATCACAGGTGAGGTCTCTGTGAGACCGTAACCCTCCATAACGCCCATTTCAGCTGCGTTGAAAATCCTGGCCAAACGGGCTTGCAAAGCCGCACTACCGGAGGCGATCAACGAAAGATTACCACCGAGTCCGGCTTTCCATTTGCTAAAGATCAGTTTTCTGGCCAGCTTTAACTTCTGTTCGTACCACCAACCATTTTGCCCATAGGGTTCATATTTCAGGCCTACTTTTACTGCCCAAAAGAATAATGCTTTCTTTATGCCACCTAATTCGTACCCCTTGGCGATGATTTTGTCATAAACCTTTTCCAATAGTCTTGGAACTGCCGTCATAACATGCGGTGAAATTTCCTTACAATTATCACCTATTGTTTCGAGTGATTCGGCAAAATAAATGGCCACCGATCTGTATTGATACAGATACATAAGCATTCGCTCATAAATATGACAAACAGGAAGAAAACTAAGCGCACGAACCTTGCCATCGGCAATGGGTAAACGTTCGGAACTTTCCAGTGCGTTACTCACTATATTGTCGTGTGTAAGCATTACTCCCTTAGGTTTTCCTGTGGTTCCCGAGGTATAAATAAGGGTGGCAAGATCATCGGGCTGAACCGCAGCCATTAATTTTTCAACTTCTGACTGATTTGAATAATCTTCCCCGTCTTTTAGGACCTCCTCCCAGTTTTTACAGTTGGCAAGCCGATCGAATGAATACACTTCCTTCAGCGAGGGAACCTTGTCCCTGATTGCCTTTACCTTCTCATAGACCTCTTCACAGGACACAAAACAGTATTGGGATTCGGAGTGATTGAGTACATAGGCGTATTCATCCTCGGAAATAGTTGGGTAAATTGGAACATTTTGGGCTCCTATCTGTAAAACTCCGATATCGACGATATTCCACTCCGTCCGATTGGTCAATGATATTATTGCAACCTTGTCATTGGATCCAACTCCCATGCGCAGAAGAGCCCTGCTGATTTTGTTGGCATTGTCGATGTATTCCTGAGTAGAGGTGCTGACCCATTTACCATCGTATTTGGATACGAGCGAATTTTTTAGATTTCCTTTTGCAAGTTGGTAATAGGGAAAATCAAAGAGCCTGGTTATGTTTTGCATACTTAGTTTCTATATGGTAATTGCAAAATAAGAAAAGGCATCGGCAAAAGAAAATTCGAACAGGAGAATTGATTTGTACCAATCTGCCTAATAAACCGGATAAGCCCTGCTTATTCTGCGCTTTGAAGCTCTTTTTGGTGCTTTTCCACCCATCGCCTGGCATTTATAAACGCTTCTATCCAGGGAGAGATCTCGTCCTTTCTATTTTTGGGGTAATAAGCCCAATTCCAGGGAAAAATTGATCTTTCAATATGGGGCATGGTCACTAAATGCCTGCCCGAAGGATCACACATCATGGCCGTGTTAAAATCACTCCCATTGGGATCTGCCGGATAAGAATCGTAGCCGTATTTTGCAACTATTTGATACGATTCTTCCCCATATGGTAAATTGAATTTACCTTCTCCATTTGAGACCCATACTCCGAGAGTTGAACCGGAGAGTGAAGACAACATAATTGAGTTGTTATCCTGAATTTTTACCGAAGTAAAGCCACTCTCGTGTTTGTGCGATTCGTTAAAAATAAGTTTGCCATGGACCTCGTGTTTCGGATAAATTAAATCCAACTCCATAAAAAGCTGGCAGCCGTTGCAAATACCTATCGAAAGTGTATCTGGCCGGTCAAAAAATCTTCTAAGGGCCTGCCTCGCCTTCTCATTGTATTTAAAGGCACCTGCCCAGCCCTTGGCGCTCCCAAGCACATCTGAATTGGAAAAACCTCCAACGGCTCCGATAAACTGAATATCTTCCAGGGTTTCCCGACCACTGATAAGATCTGTCATATGTACATCCTTTACATCAAATCCCGCCAGATACATGGCATTTGCCATTTCGCGTTCGGAATTGCTTCCCTTTTCTCT
>JBPCUI010000166.1:0-3965 GCA_051011235.1 Flavobacteriaceae bacterium | reverse complement strand
CTACTGCGGACATCGTTCCCAACTGGCTTCTCGCTGCACCTGATCCGAATGTGGCAATAGGATATGCCTGCGAACCTTTTAAGGTCGAAATGGTTATCCGGGCTTATCTCTCAGGACATTCGGCACGTGAATATAAGGCGGGTAAAAGACAAATCTGCGGTGTGCCAATGCCTGAAGGTATGAAAGAGAACGACAAATTCCCTGAAGCTATAATTACACCGGCCACCAAGGCAGAAGAGGGCGCGCACGATGAAGATATATCACGGGAAGCCATTATTGAACGGGGAATTGTGAGTGAATCGGACTATTTGCAGCTTGAAAAATACACAACGGCATTGTTTAATAAAGAATCTCAACTGGCCAGTGAAAGAGGTTTGATCCTCGTAGACACCAAATATTAGTTCGGGAAAAAAGCTACAGGAGAGATTGTACTTATAGACGAGATCCATACCCCTGATTCTTCACGTTACTTTTATGAGGATGGGTATCAACAACGGCAGGATCGTGGAGAACCTCAGAAACAGTTATCCAAAGAGTTTGTTCGTCAATGGTTGATATCCAATGGTTTTCAGGGCCTGCAAGGCCAGAATGTACCCGATATGAGTGATGATTATATCAACTCGGTTTCCAATCGTTATATAGAGCTATTCGAGAATATTACGGGGGAAAGTTTTGTAAAGGGAGATTTAACGGATATGGAAGCGCGTATCGAACATAATGTACTTGCCTATTTGAATTTGCAATAGAACTAGAGCATAACCAAGCTTGTAGATTGTAAATATTTTATTCGATCCCACCCACCGGATAATGCGGTAATTCCTCGTCGACTTTTTTCCTGAGGTCTGGAGAGAAGTAGAAAAACAGCCTAATGGTATGATTCAAATCGTATTCAAAACCAGAGTAGCGCTGCTGATAGACCATCATATAGCCGTAGTCTACGGTCCAGTTCTTACTGATTCTCTGATTAAAGCCAAGGAATAACCTGTTTTGATCAAAAGCGTTGTAAACAATTTCGTTGCCTACGTGAAACAGGATCTCGTCGGAGATAGTCAACTTAGGAAGTTTCGGGTTATTAAAAATCTGCATAGCACCTGAAAACAGGAAACGGAAGCGCGATGAAAATCTAATTCGGTCCACAGAACCATCGGTGCGGTCCAGTACCTGGTGCCATCGCTGTTCGATCCGGATACGTTGAAGGAAAGTCACTTTTTTAATCGCTGCCCGCCAAAGCACTTGCTGGTATGTACGTCGCTCAAGGGCGTATTCCCTGCCAACATCGGTGCTGGTGGCCAACCATAAGGCAGCGGCACCGCCCACCAGTGAGAACTGATCGTTGATCCAGAATGCAGCACCCAATCTCAAAAAATAAAAATTGGGATCTTTCATAAAATTCTCCCGACGTATATGGAAATCCCCAATTATTCCCCAGCGACTGGAGAGACGGGAAGTGCTGTTCACACTGGTCCAGAATTGAGTGTGTTCAAATTTTTGTCTTTCCGGTAATTCCTGAGCCGTCGCAAAGAAACTGAACAATAATGCAAATACAAGTATTGAATTACGCATGCTGAAACATCCAAAAGAAAAGCGAAAATACATAGATAATTAAAAACCAACCATCCACGACCCCGATTTTTTCCAATAGGGCCAGTTCCTCCCAAGCTTGTAGCAAAAAGCTACCAAATTTTATTAAACTTTCAACTTTCACTGACGCTTCACTTAGTTCAGGTCAGTATCTGCGTTTCACTCCGACAACATCCACTATCCATTCTCCACTTTCCATTATTCATTATCCATTATCCACTATCCACTATCCACTTTGCATTTTCCATTTTCCATCCTGACGCCTCCTTACTATAAGGTCAGGATCTTCGACTTTCAACTTTTTACTCCTAATCCCTCTCGATACAAAGCCGCTTCACTTTGTTCTACGCCTTCACTCGAGGTGACAAACAGAATTTCTCTTCGGTCAGGATCTTCGACTTTCAACTTTTTACTCCTAATCCCTCTCGATACAAAGCCGCTTCACTTTGTTCCACGCCTTCACTCGAGGTGACAAACAGAATTTCTCTTCGTTCAGGATCTTCGACTTTCCATTATCAATTATCCCTTTTCCATCCTGACGCCTCCCTACTATCAGGTCAGGATCTTCGACTTTCCATTATCCATTTTCCACTATATTCCCAAATCCCGCTCTATTTCTTCCATTTCAATGATATCCTTAGCTTCCTGTATGGTAGGTACCACGCATAGCTCGTCAGGAACTTCCTCAAAATTTACCTTGTCATTAACCAGGACAAAGGATTTATTGGCTGCACGATGCGAATTCGACAAATTCAGAAATTCCAGGAGATTGTTGGTGCTGAGTCTTGAAAAGGAAAATAAGTTGACAATGATGTGGTCATTCTTGATTCTTGGGTAAGCACGGCTTAAATTTTCAATAAATTTTCGCAGTGCGATATTCTCCTGTAATACCGTGGTGATATTCCCTTCTTTGTCAAATATCATGACTTATTGTTTAATCTTCGACGCGAGTAAATAGATTACCGCCATGCGAATGGCGACCCCATTTTCCACCTGATCCAAGATAATGGATTGTTTGGAGTCTGCAACGTCGCTGGTGATTTCAACACCGCGGTTAATTGGACCGGGATGCATGATGACAATTTCCTTATCCAGGCTGTCGAGAAGTGCTTTGTTGATCCCAAATTGCTGCGTGTATTCCCTTGTGGTTGGAAAATAACTGAATTCCATTCGCTCGTTCTGTATACGCAGCATATTGGCCACATCGCACCAGTGCAGCGCTTTTCGCAAATCGGTCTCCACTTCAATCCCCAATGATTCAATATGTTTTGGCAGCAAGGTTTTCGGGCCACAGACCTTAACCCTGGCACCTTGCAATTTAAGCGCAAATATGTTCGACAACGCCACTCTTGAATGCAGAATATCTCCCACAATAACCACCTTCTTACCGGCTACTTTGCCTAATTTCTCCCGTATAGAATAAGAATCAAGTAAAGCCTGAGTAGGATGCTCGTGTGCCCCGTCGCCTGCATTAATGATGGAAGCGTCGACGTGTTTGGATAAAAATATCCCGGCGCCGGGATTAGGATGCCGCATCACCACCATATCCACTTTCATAGAAAGGATATTGTTTACTGTATCTATCAGCGTTTCCCCTTTTTTAACCGATGATTGTGCCGCAGAAAAATTAATGACGTCGGCAGATAATCTTTTCTCCGCTAATTCAAAAGACAGTTTCGTTCGCGTGCTGCTCTCAAAGAAAATATTTGCTATGGTAATATCTCTAAGTGAAGGAACTTTTTTAATAGATCGATTTATAACTTCCTTGAAGTGGTCAGCGGTTTCAAATATGAGGTCAATATCCTTTTCTTTCAGATATTTAATGCCCAGTAAGTGGTCGACACTCAATTCACTCATAACCTCATCTGTTTACCAAAAATATTTTATCTTCTCCTTCGTTTTCTTCCCACATCACTTTTACCTTTTCTTCGTTTATTGCATCTACCTGTCTTCCCCTGTAATCGGGTTGAATTGGCAGATGTCTGCTAAATCTGCGGTCGATCAGCACAAGTAATTCAATTTCCGCCGGTCTGCCAAACGACTGAATTGCCGTAAGGGCTGCACGGATACTTCTCCCGGTGTATAACACATCATCTACGAGCACTACATTTTTACCTTCTACGATAAAATCAATATGTGTGGAACTGGCAGCAAGGGTCTTTTCACCACGCCGAAAATCATCGCGGTAAAAGGTAATATCCAAAAAGCCCAGTTCTATTTCTTTTACACCGTATTCCTCTTTTAGGATCTTGGCAAGGCGCTGTGCCACATAAATGCCCCGCGGTTGCAAACCGATGAGAGCCGTATTCTTAAAATCCAGGTGATTTTCCAATAGTTGACAGGCCAGTCGGTGCAGTATGATATTAATTTCCTTCGAAGTCAGC